>NZ_JBEGDB010000015.1:0-58277 GCF_043638955.1 Bradyrhizobium sp. 31Argb
ACCGAACCGCCGGATACGGACCCGTACGTCCGGTGGTGTGGGAGGGGCGAAGCCGCGAGGCTTCCCCCTATCCCGATCCTCCTCACCATGAGGGTCTACTAGCTAGTGCACCGAGGTAAAGAACCGCGCGAACCGGAAGCCTGACGGCCAGGTCCAGACCGGCTGGCTGCGGATGCCCATGTCCCATGAGCCGACCACTGCGTCGGCGCGGCCGATCAGGTTGTTGACCGGCAGCAGTCCGACGCCGCCGTCGCGCACGGAGACGCGGCTGTCGGCGGAATTGTCCCTGTTGTCGCCGAGCACGAACAGCTCTCCCGGCGGCACGGTGACCTCAGGCGTGTTGTCGAGGCGGCCGTTGTCGCGCATCTTGAAGATCGCGTGGCTGACGCCGTTCGGCAGTGTCTCGACATAGCGATAGGCGGTCTCGGTGTGGCCGCGGTCGTCCTCGGCTTCGCCGCTGCCGTCGGGCTTCAACGTCGCGGGATGGTCGTTGATGAAGAGCTGGCCCTGCCGCATCTGGATGCGGTCGCCGGGCAGGCCGACCACGCGCTTGACCCAGGCCTGCGAGCGGTCGCCGGGCCAGCGAAACACCACGACGTCGCCGCGCTGCGGCGGCTCGCCGAACAGCCGGCCGCTCGACTCCGGCAGCGTGATCTGGATCGGCAGCGAGGCCGTCCCGTAACCATAAGGGTATTTCGACGCGACCAGCGCATCGCCGATCAAAAGCGTCGGCTCCATCGAGCCCGACGGCACGTAGAACGGCTCGGCGATCGCGCCCTTGGCGAGGAACACGACAGCGACGATCGCCGCGAGTTGAGCTGCTTGCGAACGCCAGCTTGTGGGTTTGCTGACCGCCACTTCGTCGTTGCTCACTAGCCGGTTCCTCCTACGGTGATCCGCTCCATGCGCAGCGTCGGCTGGCCAACCCCGACGGGCACACCCTGGCCGTTCTTGCCGCAAGTGCCGATGCCGGTGTCGAGCGCGAGATCGTTGCCGATCATGGTGATGCGGTTGAGGTCGGTCGGCCCGTTGCCGATCAGCATCGCGCCCTTCAGCGGCGCCCCCAGCTTGCCGTTCTCGATCTTGTAGGCCTCGGTGCACTGGAAGACGTATTTGCCCGAGGTGATGTCGACCTGGCCGCCGCCGAAATTGGCGGCATAGATGCCGTTCTTCACCGAGGCGAGGATCTCCGCGGGATCGCTCTTCCCGGCCAGCATGTAGGTGTTGGTCATGCGCGGCATCGGCACATGGGCATAGCTCTGCCGCCGGCCATTGCCGGTCGGCTTCATGTTCATGAGCCGCGCGTTCTGGCGATCCTGCATATAGCCGACCAGGATGCCATCCTCGATCAGCATGGTGCGGTTGGTCGGCGTGCCCTCATCGTCGATCGAGAGCGAGCCGCGGCGCGAGGCCATCGTGCCGTCGTCGACCACGGTGACGCCCTTGGCGGCGACCTGCCGGCCCATGAGGCCTGCGAAGGCCGAAGTCTTCTTGCGGTTGAAATCGCCCTCGAGCCCGTGACCGACGGCTTCATGCAGCATCACGCCGGGCCAGCCGGCGCCCAGCACCACGTCCATCTCGCCGGCCGGCGCCGGCACCGATTCCAGATTGACCAGCGCCTCGCGCAGCGCGCCGTCGGCAGCGTCGCGCCAGGCCTTGGTCTCTATGAAACGGGCGTAACCTTCGCGGCCGCCGTAACCCTTGCTGCCGCTCTCCTGCCGGTCGCCCTGGCCCGCAACCACGGAAATATTGACCCGCACCAGCGGCCGGATGTCGCGATAGCTCTCGCCGTCCGGCCGGACGATTTCCACCACCTGCCAGGTCGCGGTCAGGCTTGCGGAGACCTGCCGCACCCGCGGGTCCTTGTCGCGGATATAGGCGTCGATCTCGCCGAGCAGTTTGACCTTGGCCTCGAAGCCCGGCGCATCCAGCGGGTTCTCGTCGCCGTACAGTTTCACATTCGTGTGCGTCGGTGCCGCGGCGAAGCTGCCGGAATAGCCGCCGCGCACCGCATGCACCGCATCGGCGGCGCGAATCAGCGCCGGCAGCGATACGTCCGAGGAATGCGCGTAGCCGACCGCGTCGTCCTTCACCGCGCGCAGGCCGAACCCCTGGCTGGTGTCATAGGTCGCCTGCTTCAGCCGCCCATTGTCGAACACCAGGGCCTCGGTCTGCCCGAATTCGAGGAACAATTCGCCGTCATCCGCTCCTTGGAGCCCCCGCGTGACCTCGCGGCGTACGGCATCGCGGTCGAGATTGGCGCGGTCGAGCAGGGAGGTTGTGGCGGGACTGGTCATGACGACTCCGAATTCAACGCAATTACATCCCGTTCATGTTTGGCTTGGCCGGGACAGCATCAATCAAGATAGGCGCTGTTGCAGCAATTCGGGAGAGGTTGCCTCACGGCAACTTGTCATATCCCTCCGCCAGCCCGTTCAGGCTGAGCGGAAAGCCGATGCCCTCTTCGGGGGTCTCGAAGATGATGAACGTCGCGGTCTTGGCGCCCCTGAGCTGGCCGAGCAGCTTGTCGTCCATTACGACCTCGGCGACGCAGCCGTTCGGCAGGCAGCGGACGAAGCCGGCGCGGCCGACGTCCTGATTGTCGAGCTTCAGGCCGAGCCCGGAGGGAAGCAGGACGCCCAGCGGCGCGACCACCCGCATCAGGCGGCTCTTCTGGTCGGCGGTCTTCAGCACGATCACGGTGAGGCCGGCATTGGAACGGTCCTCGGCGACCACGCTCTGGATCAGCGCGCATTGCTCGCTCTGGGCGCCCGGCGGGGTGTCGCAGCGGATCTGCCAATCGCCATGGACCGAGCGCACCGCCCCCTGGGCGTGGGCCGCTTGCATCAGGCCCAACATGAACGTGAGCGCTAGCAGGCCGCCCAGCCAGTTGGTGGCACTCCAGCTACGTCCGCTGTGATGTTTCAAAGCGCCCATCCGGGTCGATCCTTTGATGGCCGGCCATGCCGGCTTGGTTTCCCCGGCCAAGGTCCGGTGCATTGCCCGGCTGCCGGCGGCACGCAAAACGACTGATACCGCAATGACGGCGCCTTGAAGGCGATCCCCAAGCAAATCTCGCGCCGTGGTGGGTGCTCTTCGCGCGAATCAGGTTCCTGCGGAGCGCCCAGCCTGTGGGTACATCCAGCAATCGCCCTGTCAAGCGGCGTGGCCCGCGGGAGCGCCGCTATCGCCTGATTTATCGAGAAAATGTCACATCACGGGAATAGCCGATCGCGCATGGCTTGGGGCCCTACTACTGCATTGCGAGCGCCTGCGAATTATGGTTTGAGAGGCTAGATTTCGACGCGTTCTAACGATCTGGCCCCGTACTTTCCGAAGGTGCGTCCGGCAGGCCGTTTGTCAGGGCGGATCGTGCTGCATCCTCGCCGTATGGCGGGGGTGCTAAGGGGATAAATCATAGGGAGCGCGAGCGGCATGAGGATGTCGATGGGCCTGATGGGCCGGCGGTTGCTGGGGGGTGCGGTAGCGGGCATGGCGCTCGCGACCGGCGGGACGGCATTCGCCGAATTGGGGCAGCCGGCGCCCTGGGAAGTCACCCTGCAGCAGGCGGGCTCCCCGGTGATGGAGAACATCGTCTGGTTTCATAACTTCCTGCTGGTGGTCATCACTGTGATCACGCTGTTCGTGCTGGCGCTGCTCGTCATGGTGGTGATGAAGTTCAACGCGCGCGCGAATCCGGTCCCCTCCAGGACCACCCACAACACGCTGATCGAGGTAGCGTGGACGCTGGTTCCGGTGCTGATCCTGGTCTGCATCGCGGTGCCGTCGTTCCGCCTCCTGTTCCTGCAGCTCGACGTGCCGAAGTCGGACCTGACCATCAAGGTCACCGGCAAGCAGTGGTATTGGTCCTACGCCTACCCGGATAACGGCAAGTTCGAGTTCGACTCGCTGCTTGCCCAGGACAAGCAGCCGCGGCTGCTCGGCGTCGACAATGAGATGGTGGTGCCGGTCAACAAGGTGATCCGGATCCAGACCACCGGGGCGGACGTCATCCACTCGTTTGCGGTGCCGGCCTTCGGCATCAAGATCGACTCGATCCCGGGCCGTCTCAACGAGACCTGGTTCAAGGCCACCAAGACCGGCATGTATTACGGCCAGTGTTCCGAACTGTGCGGCAAGGACCATGCGTTCATGCCGATCGCGGTGCGAGTCGTCGAGGATCAGGAATTCGCGAGCTGGGTGGATGCCGCGAAGAAGAAATTTGCCAGCAACCCGGCGAACTCATACGCCTCGGTTGGTCAGGCGGCGCAGTAGGGCTGCAAGCCCGGGGGCGGGCTTCGCGCATCGGAAGAATAAGGGCGATGGGACCGCAAAGGTCCAAAAGGGAATTGGCTTAAGGATCTAGGACATGGCAACAGGCGCAGCGACACACGATCACGCCCATGATGATCACGGCCATCCGACCGGATGGCGCCGCTATCTCTACTCCACGAACCATAAGGACATCGGCACGATGTACCTTATCTTCGCGGTCATTGCGGGCATCATCGGGGCTGCGATGTCGATCGCGATCCGCGCCGAGCTGATGTATCCGGGCGTGCAGATTTTCCACGAGTCCCACACCTACAACGTGTTCGTGACCTCGCACGGCCTGATCATGATCTTCTTCATGGTCATGCCGGCGATGATCGGCGGGTTCGGCAACTGGTTCGTGCCGCTGATGATCGGCGCGCCCGACATGGCGTTCCCGCGCATGAACAACATCTCGTTCTGGCTTTTGCCGGCCTCTTTCGCGCTGCTCTTGATCTCGACCTTCGTCGAGGGCGAACCGGGCGCCAACGGCGTCGGCGCCGGCTGGACCATGTACGCGCCGCTGTCGACCTCGGGTCACCCGGGGCCGGCAGTCGACTTCGCGATCCTGTCGCTGCATCTCGCCGGCGCCTCCTCGATCCTGGGCGCGATCAACTTCATCACCACGATCTTCAACATGCGCGCACCGGGCATGACGCTGCACAAGATGCCGCTGTTCGTGTGGTCGATCCTGGTGACGGTGTTCCTGCTGTTGCTGTCGCTGCCGGTGCTCGCCGGCGCCATCACCATGCTGCTCACCGACCGCAACTTCGGCACCGCCTTCTTCGCCCCCGACGCCGGCGGCGACCCGGTGCTGTTCCAGCACCTGTTCTGGTTCTTCGGCCATCCCGAAGTGTACATCCTGATCCTGCCGGCCTTCGGCATGATCAGCCAGATCGTCTCGACTTTCTCGCGCAAACCGGTGTTCGGCTATCTCGGCATGGCCTACGCGATGGTCGCGATCGGCGGCATCGGCTTCGTGGTGTGGGCGCACCACATGTACACGGTCGGCATGTCGTCGGCGACGCAGGCCTATTTCGTCGCCGCCACCATGGTGATCGCGGTCCCGACCGGCGTGAAGATCTTCTCCTGGATCGCGACCATGTGGGGCGGCTCGATCGAGTTCAAGGTGCCGATGATCTGGGCGATCGGCTTCATCTTCCTGTTCACGGTCGGCGGTGTCACCGGCGTCGTGCTGGCGAATGCCGGCGTCGACCGCGTGCTGCAGGACACCTACTACGTGGTGGCGCACTTCCACTACGTGCTGTCGCTGGGCGCCGTGTTCGGCATCTTCGCGGGCTGGTACTACTGGTTCCCGAAGATGTTCGGCTACATGTACAGCGAGACCATCGGCAAGCTGCACTTCTGGTTCACCTTCATCGGCGTGAACCTGGTGTTCTTCCCGCAGCACTTCCTCGGTCTCTCGGGCATGCCGCGCCGCTATGTCGACTATCCGGACGCGTTCGCCGGCTGGAACCTGGTCTCCTCGATCGGCTCCTACATCTCCGGCTTCGGCGTGCTGATCTTCATCTACGGTGTGATCGACGCCTTCGTCCGCAAGGAGCAAGCGGCCGCCAACCCGTGGGGCGCCGGCGCCACCACGCTGGAATGGACGCTGTCCTCGCCGCCGCCCTTCCACCAGTTCGAAGTGCTGCCGCGCGTGCAGTAAAGGAAACAGCGACGCGCCCTTCACGGGCGCGTCGCGCTCTCTGCTTGATTTAAGGGAACGAATCTATCGTGTCGGTTGTCGATCACAACGCCATCGAGTTGCCGCGGATCTCCGAGGCCGAGGTCGGCGACTACATCGCGCTTTTGAAGCCGCGGGTGATGTCGCTGGTGATCTTCACCGCGCTGGTCGGCCTGATGATCGCGCCGGGTCACGTCCATCCGGTGCTGGCCTTCACCTCGATCCTCTGCATCGCGGTCGGTGCAGGCGCCTCAGGCGCGCTGAACATGGCCTATGAAGGCGATATCGACGCGTTGATGACGCGCACCGCCAACCGGCCGATCCCACGCGGCCGCATCACAAGTGGAGAAGCCACCGCCTTCGGCCTGACGCTCGCGTTCTTCTCGGTGATGACGCTCGGCATCCTCGTCAACTGGGTCGCGGGCGCGCTGCTGGCCTTCACGATCTTCTTCTATGTGGTGGTCTACACGATGTGGCTGAAGCGCTGGACCGCGCAGAACATCGTGATCGGCGGCGCCGCCGGCGCGCTGCCGCCGGTGGTGGCCTGGGCGGCCGCAACCGGCTCGTTGTCGATCGAGCCCGTGCTGTTGTTCCTGATCATCTTCTTCTGGACCCCGCCGCATTTCTGGGCCCTGGCGCTGTTCCGCAGCGACGACTACGCCCGCGCCGGCGTGCCGATGCTGCCGGTGGTCGCCGGTCCCGACGCGACCCGGCTGCAGATCCTGCTCTACACGATCGTGCTCGTCGCGATCGCGGTGGCGCCGTGGCCGCTCGGCTATTTCGATGCGGTCTATGGCGTGGCCTCGCTCCTGCTCGGGTCGGGCATGCTGTGGCTCGCGGTCGACGTCTATCGCCGCCGCGAGGGCAAGGAAGCCAATCGCGCCTGCCGCAAATTGTTTGCTTTCTCCATTTTTTATTTGTTCGCGCTGTTCGCGACCTTGCTGATCGAGGTTGCCTTCCGCACCGTTGCAGCATGGGTCGGGTAGGGAGCGCATGAACACGCAATGGATGACAAACGCGAGCAGGAAGGAATTGTTCTTACCGAGGCGCAGCTCAGGAGCCGCCGCCAGCGCTCGATCGCCATTGCGCTCGCGCTCGGTGTGCTGGTTGTGCTGTTCTTCGCGGTCACCCTGGTCAAGGGCCCGGCCGTCCTGGTGCGGCCGATCTGAGATGTGATCGAGATGGCGCAAGAGACGACCACGCCCAAGCAGTCCGGCACGAGCCAAAAGGCGTCCCGCCGCACGTTGACGCGTGACGCGGTGGTTGCCTCGATCTGCGGCTTCGTCGTCGTGCTGATGGTCGGCGCGTCCTATGCGGCCGTGCCCTTCTACAACTGGTTCTGCCGCGCCACCGGTTTCAACGGCACCACCCAGGTCGCGACCTCCGCGCCGGTGGAGGGGCCGCTTGCCCGCAAGATCGAGGTCCGCTTCGATGCCAATGTCGCGCCGGGCTTGCCCTGGAAGTTCGAGCCCGAGCAGAACGAGATCGAAGTCAGGATCGGCGAAGTCGTCACCGTCTTCTACACAGTGACCAACCAGTCGACGCGGACCACGACGGCCCAGGCGGCTTACAATGTCGCGCCGCTGACGGTCGGGGCCTATTTCCAGAAGATCAACTGCTTCTGCTTCACCGAACAGACCCTGGCGCCGGGCGAGAAGCGCGAGATGCCTGTCGTGTTCTATGTCGATCCGGCGCTGGTCGCCGACCGCGAGAACGACAGCCTGAAATCGATCACCTTGTCCTACACTTTCTATTCCGTGCGCGATCCGGTCCCGAAGCCAGTGGCCTCCGGCGAGCAGGACAAGCGCAAGGGCAATCTTTGAATTTCTGAGACGAATACGTGCCTGACGGCACGCGAACGGAGAGACTGCAATGGCTGAGGCGCACGTCAAGCATCACGATTACCATCTCGTCGATCCGAGCCCCTGGCCGGTGGTCGGTTCGATCTCGGCCTTCATCATGTGCTTCGGCGCCATCGGCTGGATGCATCACATGTTCACGGGCGCGCCGATCGTGTTCGGCATCGGCGTGATCGGCGTGCTCTACACCATGGCGAGCTGGTGGGGCGACGTGATCCGCGAGGCGCAGTACAAGGGCGACCACACCCGCGTGGTGCAACTCCATCACCGTTACGGCATGATCCTGTTCATCGCCTCCGAGGTGATGTTCTTCGTCGCCTGGTTCTGGGCGTTCTTCAACGCTGCGCTGTTCCCGGCCGATCCGGTCCATGCCGCTCGCGATGCGATCTTCGGTTGCGGTGCGGGCACCGCCGCCGGAGCTTGCGCCGTGCCGGGCACCTGGCCGCCGCATGGCATCGAGACCTTCGATCCCTGGCACCTGCCGCTGCTCAACACGCTGCTGCTGCTCACCTCCGGCACCACCGTGACCTGGGCCCACCATGCGCTCTTGGAAAACGACCGCCAGGGCCTCAAATACGGCCTGATCCTGACCGTGCTGCTCGGCGCGGCCTTCACCTGCGTGCAGGCCTATGAATACGCCCACGCGACGTTCTCGTTTGGCGGCAATGTCTACGGCTCCGTGTTCTTCATGGCGACCGGCTTCCACGGCGCCCACGTGATCATCGGCACCATCTTCCTCCTGGTCTGCCTGTTCCGCGCCTATGCCGGCCACTTCACGCCCAAGCAGCACCTCGGCTTCGAGTTCGCCGCCTGGTATTGGCACTTCGTCGACGTGGTCTGGCTGTTCCTGTTCATCTGCATCTACGTGTGGGGCCGCGGCGCCGAAGCCATGGCGCACGCCGCGCATTAACCCGCCGCGATGTGCTAGAAGGGGGCGGCCCGACGGCCGCCCTTTTGGTTTTTGGAAGCGAAGATCGAACCACTTGATGCCTGCCGACACTCCTCCGACGGTTACCGAGAGCGCGCTCCGCGGCATCGCCTGTCGCTGTCCACGCTGCGGCAAGGGCAAGCTCTATGCGGGCTTCCTCACGCTCGCTCCGCGCTGCGAGAGTTGCGAGCTGGATTATGCCTTCATCGATTCCGGTGACGGACCGGCGATCTTCATCATCATGCTGGCCGGCGCGATCGTGGTCGCCTGCGCGCTGATCGTAGAGGTCAAGTACCAGCCGCCATTCTGGGTGCATGCGGTGCTCTGGCTGCCGCTCATCGTCGTCACCACCTTGCTGCCGCTGCGTTCGATGAAATCGCTTCTGATCGCACTCCAGTTCCACCACAAGGCGGCGGAGGGCCGGCTGATCAAGCGCGAGCAGAAATGACCGCACCATCCTCGTACCGGCGCGGTGCCGCCGGCTTCGGCATTTTCACGTTGATCCTGGTGGTGGTGTTCACGAGCCTCGGGATCTGGCAATTGCAGCGCCGGGTCGAGAAGCATGCGCTGATCGCGGCCCTCAACGAGCGCCTGGCGGGGGCGCCCGAAGCGCTGCCGCAGCCTTCGCAATGGGCTGCGCTCCGTCCGGTGAGCGACGAATTCCGCCGCGTCACGGTTACGGCGACCTATGCGAAGCTGCCGGATGCGATGGTGTTCAGCTCCGGCTCCGCGGTCCGCGACGACATTTCCGGTTCCGGCACCTGGGCGTTTCTCCCGGCGCGCCTGCCTGACGGCGAGATCGTCGTGGTCAATGCCGGCTTCGTGCAGAACACGATGCAGGATCGTGCCCAGCAGGATCGGGCGGCCGCACCCCTGATCACGGGCGAACCGGTCAAGCTGACCGGCTATCTCCGCTTTCCCGAAAGCGCCGGCTCGCTGACGCCGAAGGAAGATCCGGCAAAGCGCCTGTGGTTCGTCCGCAATCATCTGGTGATGGCAAGCGCACTTGGCTGGGGCGAGGGCGGCAAGACAGTCGCGCCCTTCTACATCGATCTGGAGTCGCCCGTGCCCGACAGCGGCATTCCCAAGCCGGGACCGCTGAAGGTCAATCTCAAGGACGACCACATGCAATACGCCATCACCTGGTTCACGCTAGCCGTGGCGGTGCTGATCGTCTTCGCATTGTGGTTTCGCGGCCAACGTCGGATCAGATCCGAGTAGCTCGGACGCAGTACCGTAGCCCGGGTGGAGCGTCAGCGTAACCCGGGACCGCTTACACCGACGCAGATGTCCCGAGTTACGCGTTCCGCTCCACCCGGGCTACGAGCTCATGGTCTAGCCAAGCGCGCTGTCGCCGACCGGCAGGCAGCAGCGCACGATGGTCCGTCCGTCTTTGCGCACCAGCTCGAGCGTGCCGCTCAGCGCGCGCGCCCGTTCCTGCATCCCCGTCAGCCCGCGGCCGAAGACAGAGTCCTTGGGAAGGCCGATACCGTCGTCGGATACCTCCACGATCAGCTCCGCCGCCTTCATCGAAGCCTCCACGGTGACCGAGCGGGCGCGGGCATGGCGCAGCACGTTGGTGATGCTCTCCTGGATCACGCGATAGACGGTTTGCGAGAGCAGCCCCTCGATCGCATTCAGCCTGCCGTCGATCTGCGAGACGAGCTTAAGCCCGGGCGCTTGTGCGCGCGCATACTGCAACAAGGTCTCGATGCTGTTCTCCAGTCCCAATTCCTGGATGTAGAGCGGCCGCAGCCGGTCGAGGATGCGGCGGTTGGCCTGCTGCAGCGCTTCGACCGATTGCAGGATGCCGTCGGCGGAGGCCGCAAGTTGCAGGTTGCCATGCGGGATCGCTTCGAGCAGCGCAACCGCCTTGGCGCGAATGCCGAACAATAGCGGTCCGAGCTCGTCGTGCAGTTCGCGCGCCATGTCGCGCCGCTCGTCGTCCTGCAACGAGACGATACGGCGCAGCAAACCTCGATTGTCCTGGCTCAGCCGGCAGAGCGTCCGGGCAAGTTCGTTGGCTTCCTCGGCGCTTCGGCGGATCTCCGGCGGGCCTGACTGGGGGATGAGCTGCTTATAATCACCCCCGCGCATGCGGGTGAGGCCTTCGCCGAGATCCTGCAGAGGGCGCAGCGCGGCGCCGGCGGTGAAATGGGCGATAATACCGGTAAGCAGCGTCAGCGCGACCGCGGAGAATGTGATCGCAACAAAGCCGATCCATTTCTCGAAGATATCGGCCGACAGGTCGGGCGAGAAAATGATCTGGCCGACCTGCTTGCCTTCGATCCGGACGGGGAACGATGCGCCGATCTCCGGTATCGTGAGCAGGTCCACGAACCATCGTGGCACCCGTCCGATCGGGGTTTGCACCTCGACCGGGGGCGGGCGGCTTGCGCCGTCGGGTCGGAAGCGGATGGCTTCGGACGTGCCTAGCGCCTGCGCAAAGGCATCCAGCGTCGCTTGCGGATTGGCCGAGGTCCCAAGCGCGCTGTTGAGCGCGTCTGCAACCACCCTGGCCGAACGTGCGGCCGGTGCGTTCTCGTCCGACAGTTGTTCCGGCACGAAGAGCTGTAGCGAAATCGCTCCGACCAGGAGCGCGGCCACGAACATGATACCGAGCGGAAGGAAGAACCGCGTTCGGAGCGAACATCTTTTCCACATTTGGATAATTCTAATTCGCTCCGGCGGTTTTCCCTTTTCACAGGTTCCCGGCCATCTATGTTCTGGATACAGAATGCAAGTGATGCAAGATACGCCGAAACCGGCCACAAGAATATTGATTGTCGATGACCACCCGGTCGTGTTGTCCGGGTGCCGGTCCTTGTTCGCTTCCGACAGCTCGGTGAAGATCGAGGAAGCCACCGACGCCAAGTCGGGGCACCGCGCCTATGTCAGCAAGAAGCCCGATGTTACCGTAGTCGACATCAACCTCCCGGATGTTTCCGGGTTCGAGCTGATGCGCCGGATTCGCAAGGAAGATCCCGAGGCCAGGATCATCATGTTCAGCATGAACGACGATCCGGCCTTCGTGGTCCGCGCGGTGGAAGCAGGCGCCCAGGGCTATGTCTCGAAGACCGACGACCCCAGGGTGTTCGTGAAAGCCGTTCGCAAGGTCGCGGCCGGGGACAATTTCATATCGCCGCACCTTGCCGAGGCCGTGACCTTTTCGGGCGCCGCCATCAAGGCCAATCCGGCCTCGCTGATGTCGCCACGCGAACTGGAAATCCTGCGACTGCTCGGCCGGGGCGACAAGATCGGCGAGGTCGCCGCGGCGCTCAACATCTCCTACAAGACCGTCGCCAACACAACCTCGCTTCTGAAGCAGAAGCTCGGCGCCAAGAGCCATTCCGATCTGATCCGTATCGCCGTCGAGATGGGGTTGAGCTGACCCTTAATCGCCTGCGGAACTGGTCGCGCCCGAAGGCGCGACCGTTCCCATCGCTTGCATTCGCTTCTGCCGGGGCAATTCGGGAACAGCAGGGCGGTGCAGGCGATTCCTAGAGCTTGTTTCGGTTCTGATGCAACGTGCCGGAGCATCGGCCACGCCGCTGGTCGCTGCTCCCCTTGCCTCGATGGCGGACATAAACGGGAAAAAGCGGCAATGGTTCCGAGGCGCCAGAGATCGGCGATCCATCGCGTCCTGACGGCCCGAGAAAGAACGGCAGTGCGACTGCCATCGTGAAGCCAGCGATAGATTGGCGCATCCCAGCGCGCTTGACGGTGCACCTCCGTCAAGCCGGCCAGCCGGCCGTGCTTTGCGGCAGCGCCGCACAAGAAGCGGTTTCCCCTTGGCGCGAAAACCCTTTATGGTGGCGCTTCGAGTCCGCGCAGCGAGAACTCGATAAATTCCATGATATCAAGGGCTTAAGGTAAAGGCTTGAGCCTTTGGAGGGCGGTTTGACGCGGTATGTTTCGACCCGGGGAGAGGCCCCGGCTCTCGGTTTCTGTGATGTGATGCTGACCGGGCTCGCCCGCGACGGCGGTCTGTACGTGCCCGAAAGCTGGCCGGTCCTGTCGCGCGAGACCATCGCCGGTTTCTTCGGACGGCCCTATTGGGAAGTCGCGGTCGACGTCATCCGCCCGTTCGCGGGCGGCGAGATTTCCGATCCCGATCTCGGTCGCATGGCGAACGAAGCCTATGCAACGTTCCGCCATCCCGCGGTCGTGCCGCTCGACCAGATCGGCCCGAATCAATTCCTGCTGGAGCTGTTCCACGGCCCGACGCTGGCGTTCAAGGACGTCGCGATGCAGTTGATCTCGCGGCTGATGGATCATGTGCTGGCGAAGCGTTCACAGCGCACCACGATCGTGGTCGCGACCTCGGGCGATACCGGCGGCGCCGCGGTCGAGGCCTTTGCCAATCTCGACAATGTCGACCTCGTCGTGCTGTTCCCGCAAGGGCGCATCTCCGAGGTGCAGCGGCGGATGATGACGACGACCGGCGCCGCCAACATCCATGCGCTGGCAATCGAAGGCACCTTCGACGATTGCCAGGCGATCGTGAAGGGGCTCTTCAACCATCACGACTTCCGCGATGCGGTGTCGCTGTCGGGCGTGAACTCAATCAACTGGGCGCGGGTCGTGGCGCAGGTGGTCTACTATTTCACCTCGGCGGTCGCGCTCGGCGCGCCGGAGCGGACGGTGGACTTCACGGTGCCGACCGGGAATTTCGGCGACATCTTTGCAGGCTATGTCGCCAAGCGCATGGGCTTGCCGATCCGGTCCTTGCGGATCGCGGCCAACGTCAACGACATCCTGCCGCGCACGCTGAAGACCGGCATCTACGAGGTGCGCGAGGTTCACGCCACGACCTCGCCGTCGATGGACATCCAGGTGTCCTCGAATTTCGAGCGGCTGTTGTTCGAGGCAAGCCGGCGCGACGCTGACAGCGTGCGGCGGCTGATGGATTCGCTGAAGCAGTCCGGCCGCTTCGTGTTGCCGGCTGCGATGTTGGCTGCGATCCGCGAGGAGTTCGACGCAGGCAAGGCGGACGAGACCGAGACTGCGGCCGCGATCCGCGCCGCCTGGCGCGAGGCGGGGGATCTCGTCGATCCCCACACCGCGGTGGCGCTGGCGGTCGCCGACCGCGACAGCGCCGATTCGAGGATTCCCAATATCGTGCTGTCGACCGCGCATGCGGCCAAGTTCCCCGATGCGGTCGAGGCCGCCTGCGGGGTGCGACCGCATTTGCCGGCCTGGCTCGACGGATTGATGACCAAACCCGAACACCTCAAGGTGATGAAAAGCGATCAGGCGGAAGTCGAAAAGTTCGTATTGTCGGTGAGTCGCGCCGCCAAGCAGGGAGTAGCCGGATGAGCGTTGAGATTACCAAGTTGCCGTCCGGATTGACTGTCGTCACCGACACCATGCCGCATCTGGAGACGGCCGCGCTCGGCGTGTGGGCCGGCGTCGGCGGACGCGACGAAAAGCCGAACGAGCACGGGATATCCCACCTGCTCGAGCACATGGCGTTCAAGGGCACGACGCGCCGCTCCTCGCGCGAGATCGTCGAGGAGATCGAGGCCGTGGGCGGCGATCTCAACGCCGGCACCTCGACCGAGACCACGGCCTATTACGCGCGCGTGATGAAGGCGGATGTGCCGCTGGCGCTCGACGTGCTCGCCGACATCCTCACCAATCCCTCCTTCGTGCCTGATGAGCTCGAGCGCGAGAAGAGCGTCATCGTGCAGGAGATCGGCGCGGCACAGGATACGCCCGACGACGTCGTGTTCGAGCACCTGAACGAGCTCTGCTATCCCGACCAGCCGATGGGCCGCTCCCTGCTCGGCACCGCCAAGACGCTCAAGGGGTTCGACCGCGACATGCTGCGCGGCTACCTCGCAACTCATTACCGCGGGCCCGATATGGTGATCTCCGCTGCCGGCGCGGTGGACCACAAGCGGATCGTCGAAGAGGCAACGCAGAAGTTCGCAAGCTTCGACGCAGCGCCCGCGCCGAAGCCGCTGGCGGCCATGTTCGGCAAGGGCGGTTCCCGCGTCGTGCACCGCGACCTCGAACAGGCGCATCTGACGCTGGCGCTGGAAGGCGTGCCGCAGACCGACCTGTCGCTGTTCTCGCTGCAGGTGTTCACCAACACGCTCGGCGGCGGGATGTCGTCGCGGCTGTTCCAGGAGGTGCGGGAGAAGCGGGGGCTGTGCTACTCGATCTACACCTTCCACGCCCCCTATAGCGACACCGGCTTTTTCGGCCTCTACACCGGCACTGATCCGTCGGATGCGCCGGAAATGATGGAAGTGATCGTGGACGTGATGAATGAGGCCGTGGAGACCCTGACCGAGGCCGAGGTCGCCCGCGCCAAGGCGCAGATGAAGGCGGGGCTGTTGATGGCGCTGGAGAGCTGTTCCTCGCGCGCCGAGCAGTTGGCACGGCATGTGCTAGCCTATGGCAGGCCGCTGACGGTGGACGAACTGGTCAGCCGGATCGATTCGGTGAGTGTCGAATCGACCCGCAATGCCGCCCGTGCGCTGCTCGCGCGCAGCCGGCCCGCGGTGGTGGCGCTCGGCAGCGGCAGAGGTCTGGACACGGCGGTGTCTTTTGCGGAAGGATTGACCCGGTCGAAGGCGAAGACGCTCCTGCACTAGACCGGCAGCCCCGATAGCGGGCAGGGAGTTCAAGGGCATGGCCCTGTTTCGTTTGCCATCCAGCGGACCGGCCGCCCTGATGCCGCGCGGTCATGGACTGCTGCTACGTGCGCCGCAAATGGCCGACTTTCCGCAGTGGGCGCAATTGCGCGAATTGAGCCGCGCTTATCTTACGCCATGGGAGCCGATCTGGCCGTCCGATGATTTGACCCGTTCGGGCTTCCGCCGCCGCCTGCGCCGCTATGCCGAGGACATCGCTGCTGACCGCTCCTATCCCTTCATCATCTTCCGCGAAGTGGACGGAGTGATGGTCGGCGGCATCACGCTCGCCAACGTCCGCCGCGGCATCGTGCAGGCCGGCACCATCGGCTATTGGGTCGGCGAGCCCTATGCGCAGCGCGGCTACATGACCACGGCGCTGCGGGTGCTGTTGCCCTCGCTGTTCGGAGAGCTCAATCTGCACCGCATCGAGGCCGCTTGCATCCCCTCCAACGCGCCCTCGATCCGCGTCCTGGAGAAATGCGGATTCACCCGCGAGGGCCTGGCGCGGCGCTATCTCTGCATCAATGGCATCTGGCAGGATCACCTGCTGTTTGGCCTGTTGCACGAGGATTTCCGGGGTTAATACCGGGTTCTTAGCGCTGGTTAGCGCCTTTGTTGGTGCCTTGGGTTCGCCGCCATTGCGCTGCTATAACGCCGCTCGGGAAATGGGATGGCAGGGATTTCGCATGGCAAGACATCGTGTGATCGGGGCCGCGATCGCCGCAGTGGTGGCGACCGCGCTTGGTTGCGGCACCCTGGCCGCGCCGGCGGCGGCACAGTCATTGACCGACCGCTTCAAGAGCCTGTTCGGCGGCGGCAAGTCCGAGGAGGCGCCGGCCGAGAAGCCCTCGGCGCCCGCCGAGGGCCAGAGCAACGAATCGGACGTCCTCTGTCCGCCGGTGGCGATCCGCTCCGGTGCCTCGACTTACGCGGTGGGCGCGCCGGGCAAGGAGCCGGTCGGCAGCGACCTGCGGTTCCAGGCGACGATCACCCGCACCGCCCGCGAATGCGCAATCAGTGGCGGCGAGATCACGGCGCGGATCGGCATCCAGGGCCGGATCATCGTCGGTCCTGCCGGCGCCCCGCCGACCGTCCAAGTGCCGCTGCGCGTCGCCGTGGTGCAGGGCGGCGTCTCGGAAAAGACGATCGCGACCAAGGCCTATCAGACCACGGTGACGATGGGCGAATCCGGCAGCGAACCCTTTACGCTGGTGGCCGAAGATCTGACCTTTCCGGCGCCGTCGGCCGACGTTGCCGAAAACTACGTCTTCTATATCGGCTTCGACCCGCAGGCCCTGAAGCCCGAGCCAAAGCCGAAGGCGGTGCGGAAGAGGTAGCGGGAGGGCTGCGCTGAAACGGCGGCCGTAGGGTGGGCAAAGCGAAGCGTGCCCACCTTTTCTTGCGCCGACCGTAAATGGTGGGCACGCTGCGCTTTGCCCACCATACAAGACAGCCAACAAAAAGCCGGCGCGATCATCTCGCGCCGGCTTTTTTTGGTTTGCGTTGAAGCTGCTCAGTTCAGCTTGGAACGAACCTCGGCGATTCCCTTGGCCAGGAGGTCGTCGGCGACGGAGCCCTTGACCGACTGCGACAGGATGGTGGACGCCGCCGTCACTGCGGCATCCGCCGCAGCGGCGCGGACATCCGCCAGAGCCTGGGCTTCGGCGAGCGCGATCTTGTTCTCGGCGGTCTTGGTCCGCCGCGCGACAAAATCTTCCATCTTCGTCTTGGCTTCAGCCGCGATGCGTTCGGCGTCCGCCTTGGCGCTCGCGACGATTTCCTCCGCCTCGCGCTCGGCAGTCGTGCGCTTGGCCTTGTATTCGGCGAGCAGCTTTGCGGCCTCTTCCTTCAGGCGGCGAGCGTCGTCGAGTTCGGCCTTGATGCGTTCGCTGCGGTTGTCCAGCGCCTTCAGCACCGTGCGATGGATGCCGAGATAGGCAAACACCACCATCAGGATGACGAAGGCGATCGCAACCCAGGTTTCCGGCTCGGTCAACATCAGGCTTGTCCCTTCAGCGAGGCGTCGACGGCGCCGTTCACCGCAGCGCCATCCGGCGCCACGCCGGTTAGCCGCTGCACGATCGCGGTCGCCGCGTCCGCCGCGATGCCGCGGACATTGCTCATCGCCGCCGCCCGCGTCGCCGCGATGGTTTTCTCGGCGTCGTGGAGCTTGGCTGTAAGCTTGTCCTCCAGCACCTTGCGTTCGGCTTCGGAGGCCGCGTTCAGCTTCTCGCGGGTCTCGCTGCTGATGGCCTGAGCGCGGGAGCGCGCGGCCGCCAGGTCGTTCTCATAAGCCTTCAGCGCAGCCGCGGACTCGTCCTTGAGCTTTTGCGCTTCCGCCAAGTCGCCCTCGATCATGTTCTGGCGCGCTTCGATCACGCCGCCGACACGCGGCAGCGCGAAACGCGACACGATGATGTAGAGCACGACAAAGGCGATAGCCAGCGACACCAGTTGCGAGGCGAAGGTGGACGAATCGAACGGAGGGAAAGCTCCGCCGTGGCCGCCATCGGCTTCGGTGTGGGCGCCGGCCTTCTGGCCTGATGCTTCGCCATGACTCTCAGCCATGGTGTTCTCCTGTAGCTGTCACGGACGCCGCCCGCAGGCGGCGCAAAAGTGTACCGCTCAGAGCGGAACGAACAGCAAGAGCAACGCGATCAGCAGCGAGAAGATGCCGAGCGCTTCGGTCACGGCGAAGCCGAAGATCAGGTTGCCGAACTGGCCCTGGGCGGCGGACGGATTGCGCACCGCGGCGGCAAGGTAGTTGCCGAAGATAACGCCGACGCCGACGCCCGCACCGCCCATGCCGATGCACGCGATGCCCGCGCCGATAAGTTTAGCTGCTGCCGGTTCCATAGTTTGCTCCTTGGAGAGAAAGACAGATGTGGGTGGAAATTCCCCGGACCGCTCAGTGTCCCGGATGAATGGCGTCGTTGAGGTAGATGCAGGTCAGGATCGCAAACACGTAGGCTTGCAGGAAAGCGACCAGCAATTCGAGCGCGGTCAATGCGACCGTGAGGGCCAGCGGCATCACGCCGCCGAGCCAGCCGACGGCGCCCAGCGAGACGCCGAGCATCGCGACGAAACCCGCGAACACCTTCAGCGCGATATGGCCGGCCAGCATGTTGGCGAACAGACGCACGCTGTGCGAGACCGGCCGCAGGAAGAACGACAGGATCTCGATGAACATGACCAGCGGCAGGATGTAGATCGGAACGCCGGACGGCACGAAAATCTTGAAGAACTTCAGTCCGTTCTTGTAGACGCCGTAGATCAGGACGGTGAAGAACACGAGCAGCGCGAGCGCTGCGGTGACGATCAGGTGGCTCGAAATCGTGAACGTGTAGGGGATGATGCCCACGAGGTTCGAGACGCAGATGAACATGAACAGCGAGAAGATCAGCGGGAAGAACTTCATACCTTCCGCGCCGGCGGTGCTGCGGATGGTGCTGGCGACGAACTCGTAAGAGATTTCGGCGACCGACTGCAGGCGCCCCGGAACCAGTTGCCGGCCGCTCGCCAGCATCAGTACCGAGATCAACGCCACCGCCACGAACATGTAGAGCGTCGAATTGGTGAAGGCGATCGTGTGATCGCCGATATGGCCGATCGTGAAGAGGGGCTCGATATTGAACTGGTGGATCGGATCGATTTTCATCCGCGCGGCTCTTGGTCCCCCGGCTTATCCGCCGGCAATCGAATTACAGATGTCGTGACTTCCGCCAGGGCTCAGCGCTTGCCTGAGGCCACGCCTGCAGACCTCACCACGTTGACCACGCCGGCCGTGAAGCCGAGCAGCAGGAACACGATGAGACCGAACGGCGATGTCGACAGCAGACGGTCGAATCCCCAGCCAATCACCGCCCCGACGACAACGCCCGCGACCAATTCCGAGGAAAGCCGGAAACCGAGCGCCATAGCGGAAGCTCTGGCGGCACCGTCTCCGCTTTCAGTTCCGGATTGATCAGTCCTGATTTTGCGGCTGTCGCGTATTTCGGACAACCGATGATCCAGACTTCCGAGCCTTGCGGAAAGCGCAGCTTCGTCGGACGACGACTGGTCGCGATTTCCACTTGCGTTGTCGTTTTTGTTTTCCGCCATGCGGCAGACACTAAACGATGCTGCGGTTGATGGAAATTGCGCCGCCACCCTCAAAAGCCGCGCGGACCATACTTACCGTGTCCGATCAAGTCAAGATTGCGTAACAGCCAGTTAGCGCATTGATTCGATTGCACTTCTTTGGAGATATTCCAGATGTCTGCGACCTGTCATCGCAACGCAACAGCCGACATTCAGGCCGCGGCGGTCTTGCACCGGTCGGGACGCTCTGTTGGGATGGGCGCATCGTCGCACCAATCCCGCTCGGAGCCGTCATGTCGCGCCAGGTCGACTACTACTTCTCGTTTCAATCTCCCTGGGCCTATATCGGTCACCAGCCGTTCCGCGATCTCGTCACTGGCTTTGATCTCAAGGTGAACTACAAGCCGGTGGTGCTGGTCGACCTGTTCTCGGAGACCGGCGGCTTGCCGCTTCTCAAGCGCCACCCGGTGCGGCAACGTTATCGGATGGTGGAATTGCAGCGCTGGCGCGATCGGCGCGGGTTGCAGTTTCATCTCAAGCCCGCGCACTGGCCCTTCAATGCCCGCCTTGCAGACGGCGCGGTCATCGCTGCGATCGAGCTGGGGCTCCATCCCGATCTTTTCCTGAAGCGCGGTTTTGTCGCGGTCTGGGAGGACCAGCTCGATCTCGCCGATCCCGCGACAGTGGCGCGCCTTGCCGACGAAGCGGGCTTGCCCGGCAGCAAGCTGGTGGAACGTTCCGCCTCGGAGGCGATCAGCGCGGCCTATGAGCAGAACCGTCAGGATGCGATAACGGCCGACGTATTCGGCTCGCCCGCCTATGTGCTGGATGACGAGGTATTTTGGGGGCAGGACCGGCTGGATTTGCTCGCCGATGCATTGAAGTCGGGCAGGCCGCCCTATACGTCGGATGTATAGGGGCACGCTGATCTTGCGGGAGGAAGCCGATGCGAAACTCATCCTCGAAAGTTTCCACGGTCCTGGCCGGTGTGGCGTTGAGCTTGAGCCTGAGCGGCACAGCCTTTGCCCAATCCCGGCCGGATACCGAGAACGGCCGTTACGCGCTGTCGGCCACCGCCGATGGCGTGCTGCGGCTCGACACGCGGACCGGCACGGTCTCAACCTGCAACAATAATTCGGGTACGGGCTGGGCCTGCTATGCCGTGCCCGACGAGCGCGCCGCGATGGACGCGGAAATCGGCCGGCTGCAGGCCGAGAACGAGACGCTCAAGGCCGAGCTCGCGCAGCGCGATCCGACCACCACCGGCAAGACCGACGAGGCGCTGCCGAAATCGGATTCGCTGAAGAAAAGCGAGCCGAAGGTTGCCGAGGGCGGACGCCGGATCGAAATCCCGTTGCCGAGCGATCAGGATATGGACCGCATGATGTCGTTCCTCGAGCGAGCCTGGCGCCGCCTGGTCGAGATGGCCAACCGCGTGCAGCGCGACGCGTCGGGGAAGATTTAGGTCGTTTGTAGATAGGTTCCTTCGTTCATGACCTCACTCTCGCGCAGCGCCCCATCAATCGCCAGTGCCACCACCATCGTGTCATCGCTACTGACCGTGCACACGCCGGGCGTTGGCTTCACCGATCTGACATCGGAGGTCGCAAAATTCCTGCGCGAGGCGCGCGGGGCCGAGGGGCAAGTGACGCTGTTCATCCGCCACACCTCGGCGTCGCTGACCATCCAGGAGAATGCCGATCCGACCGTGCTCGAGGATCTCCTCACCGTGCTGCGCCGCCTCGCGCCCGAGAATGGCGGATGGCGCCATGACACCGAAGGTCCCGACGACATGCCGGCGCATATCAAGACCATGCTGACGTCGACCTCGCTCCAGGTTCCGGTACTCGATGGCGAACTCGCGCTCGGCACCTGGCAAGCGATCTACCTGATCGAGCATCGCGCCAGACCGCACCGGCGCGAGGTCGTGCTGCAATTCGTCGGCAGCACAAAATGACGCAGATCGTCTCTCCTCACGGGAAGCTCCGTAGCCCGGGTGAAGCGCCAGCGTAACCCGGGACCGCTGGTAGATGTCGACACAAGTGTCCCGGGTTGCGCTGCGCTCCACCCTGGCTACGAAACTTGGAGATCAGCCAGCTCAAAGAAAATCGGCCGCGGATCGCTCCGCGGCCGATCGAGCAAACGCTGGAAGCGCGATTCGTCTCAGGTCTTGCTGATATCGACGTCCTTGGTCTCCGGCAGGAACAGGAAGCCGACCACCGCGGTGATCGCCGCGAAGATGATCGGGTACCAGAGGCCGGCATAGATATCGCCGGTGGAAGCCACGATCGCGAAAGCGGTCGCCGGCAGCAAGCCGCCGAACCAGCCGTTGCCGATGTGATAGGGCAGCGACATCGAGGTGTAGCGGATGCGGGTCGGGAACAGTTCGACCAGCATGGCGGCGATCGGGCCGTAGACCATAGTGACGAAGAGCACCAGGATGAACAACAGCCCGATCACGGCCGCGACCTGCGGACGGAAGATGTCGAACGGGTGCGACATCTTCACGATGCCGGCGTCGCCCGTCTTCGGATAGCCCGCCGCCTGGATCGCCGCCAGCACCACAGCATTGGAAGTCTTGGCGTCAGCGTAAGGCACTTCCTTGCCGTTGACGACGACCTTCACGCCGGAGCCGGCCGGGCCGGGGGTCGTCGCGTACTTCACCGACGACTGGGCGAGGTAGGCACGCGCGGTGTCGCAAGGCGCGGTGAAGACGCGGGTGCCGACCGGGTTGAACAGGTCGCCGCAGCCCTTGGGATCGGCCACCACCTCGACCTTGGTGGATTCGATCGCCTTTTCCAGCGCGGGGTTGGCGTTGGTGGTGATCATCTTGAAGATCGGGATGAAGGTCAGTGCCGCGATCGCGCAGCCGGCGAGGATGATCGGCTTGCGGCCGATCTTGTCGGACAGCATGCCGAACACGATGAAGAAACCGGTGCCGAGCAGGAGCGACCAGGCAATCAGGAGGTTGGCGGTGTAGCCGTCGACCTTCAGGATCGATTGCAGGAAGAACAGCGCGTAGAACTGGCCCGTGTACCAGACCACGCCCTGGCCCATGGTGCCGCCGATCAGGGCGAGCAGCACAATCTTGGCGTTGGCCCAGTTGGCGAAGGCTTCCGTCAGCGGTGCCTTGGAACTCTTGCCCTCGTCCTTCATGCGCTGGAACACCGGCGATTCGTTCAGCCGCAGCCGGATCCAGACAGAGATGCCGAGCAGCAGCACCGACACCAGGAACGGAATGCGCCAGCCCCATTCCGCGAACGCCTGTTCGCCGGTCGCGGTGCGCGTGAACAGGATCACCAGCAGCGACAGGAACAGGCCGAGCGTGGCGGTGGTCTGGATGAAGGAGGTGTAGTAGCCGCGCTTGCCCTGCGGGGAATGCTCGGCGACATAGGTTGCTGCACCGCCATATTCTCCGCCGAGCGCAAGGCCCTGCAGCAGGCGCAACGCGATCAGGATGACCGGCGCGGCGATGCCGATGGTGGCGGCGTTGGGCAACAGGCCGACGATGAAGGTCGACAGGCCCATGATCAGGATGGTCACAAGGAATGTGTATTTGCGGCCGACGATGTCACCGACGCGGCCGAACACGATGGCGCCGAACGGACGCACCAGGAAGCCGGCGGCGAAGGCCAGCAGGGCGAAAATGTCGCGAGTCGCCGGCGGATAGGCCGAGAAGAACTGCGCGCCGATGATGCTGGCCAGCGATCCGTACAGGTAGAAGTCGTACCACTCGAAGACGGTACCGAGCGAGGAGGCAAGGATGACGAAGCGTTCATCCTTTGTCATGCCGCCAGGGCGCGCCGAACTTGCAGTCATTGTGGACATCTGGATCATTCCCCCCAAATTATTGCTGGTGAACTCGCCTGCCGAGTTCGGCCGGATGAGCTACGGGCTTGGAAGGAGGATAACATCGCGGCAAAAGCCGCCCCAATACGACTTTCGGCCCTTTTCACGCCCTTCCACGCTGCGAGGAGTTGCCGGTTGCGCGGTCCCGATCCGGACTTCGGCCCGCGTGTTGCGACGCACAAGCGCGCGCATTAACTGCTTCGACAGACGGTAGAATTACGGCTTGCACGCAGCCTTCGCTCGGAGGACAAGGGACAAAAAAGGGGGCGGCGACCCGCTCAAGAGATACCGATGACCGTTGCTGTCCAGACCCATCTTGTCATCGCCGATGACCATCCGCTGTTCCGCGATGCGCTGCGGCAGGCAGTCGCGAGCGTCGTCAGTGCGGCCGCCATTACCGAAGCAGGTTCGTTCGACGAGCTCACCGCCTTGCTCGAGAAGGACGCTGACGTTGACCTAATTCTGCTCGACCTGACCATGCCGGGGATCAGCGGCTTCTCCGGCCTGATCTATCTGCGCGCGCAGTATCCGGCGATTCCGGTGGTGATCGTATCAGCCAGCGATGATGCCACCACGATCCGCCGCTCGCTCGACTTCGGCGCGTCGGGCTTCATCCCGAAGCGCTTCGGCGTCGATACGCTGCGCGATGCCATCATGAAGGTGATGGACGGCGACGTCTGGGTTCCCGCCGACACCGACCTGTCGTCGGCCGGCGATCCCGAGATGGCGCGGCTGCGTGACCGGCTGGTGACGCTGACGCCGCAGCAGGTGCGTGTCCTGATGATGCTGTCGGAGGGGTTGCTCAACAAGCAGATCGCCTACGAGCTCGGCGTCTCCGAAGCCACCATCAAGGCGCATGTGTCCGCGATCCTGCAAAAGCTCGGCGTCGAAAGCCGCACCCAGGCCGTGATCGCCGCCGCCAAGATCGCCGGCGGCCAATGGCGCCAGGGCACGCCGCAGGGGTGATCAGCCACACCTGAATTGTAGGGTGGGCAAAGCGAAGCGTGCCCACCAATAAGCATCCCGCTCGTGGTGGTGGGCACGCGGAGCCTGTCATCGGGCGCGCGTTCGCGCGACCCGTTGGCTTTGCCCACCCTACGGCATCGCGCCGTTACTCCGCCGCGACCATCTGCTGGGTCCGCCACTGTCCGAGCAAGGCGCGCAGCGACGCGGGCTTCACCGGCTTGTTGAGCACCGCGATGTTTTCCTCGCGTGCGGCGGCACGGACATGGGGGCTGCGGTCGGCGGTGATGAGGATCGCGGGCAGCCCCTCGCCGAGGCGGCGGCGGATGTCGCGGATCGCGGCGACGCCGTTGCCGCGGTCGAGATGGTAGTCGACCAGAAGGCCGGTGACGCGCCCGCCCGCGGCCTCGATCGCACCGATCGCGCTTTCGGGATCGGCGACCGCAATCACCTCGGCGCCCCAGGCGGTCAAGAGCGTCTTCATGCCATCGAGGATCGTCAGGTCATTCTCGATGCAGACGATCAGCGCGCCGCTGATCGGGGTCTTGGCGAGCGGCGTTGCGCTGGTCACGGGACCCGTATGGTTGATGGCTTTTGCGACCGGCACGGTCACCGAGAACACCGAGCCGCCGCCCGTATTGGCATCGAGCGCAATGCCATGGTTGAGCACGCGCGCCAGCCGCTCGACGATCGACAGCCCCAGCCCCAGGCCGCGCGCGATCCGCGCGCCCTGTTCGAGGCGGTGGAACTCCTTGAAAATTTCGCCGCGCTTGAGCACGGGAATGCCGACGCCGGTGTCGTAGACGCAGATCTTGAGCGACTTCCCGCGACGCCGGCAGCCCACCAGCACGCGCCCGCGCGGCGTATATTTGATCGCGTTGGAGATGAAGTTCTGCAATAGCCGCCTGAGCAGCGAACGGTCGGACTCGACCGCCAGCGAACAGGGCACGAAGGCCAGCTCCAGCCCCTTGGCACGCGCGATCGGCGCAAACTCGATTTCGAGCGAACGCATGAGATCGCCGATCTTGAAGCGGCTGATCGACGGCGTCATGGCGCCGGCATCGAGCCGCGAAATGTCGAGCAGCGCGCCGAGAATCTCCTCGATCGCTTCCAGGGAGTCGTCGATATTCTCGACCAGGCGGGAATCCTCGCCGCCCTGCTGGCGCTCCACCATGCTCGTGACGTAAAGCCGCGCCGCGTTCAAGGGCTGCAGGATGTCATGGCTGGCGGCCGCGAGAAATCGCGTCTTGGAAATGTTGGCATC
Source organism: Bradyrhizobium sp. 31Argb (assembly GCF_043638955.1). Classification (NCBI taxonomy): domain Bacteria; kingdom Pseudomonadati; phylum Pseudomonadota; class Alphaproteobacteria; order Hyphomicrobiales; family Nitrobacteraceae; genus Bradyrhizobium; species Bradyrhizobium sp. 31Argb. The sequence continues at coordinate 25,589 of NZ_JBEGDB010000015.1, forward strand.
CTCGGCGGCGCTCTTGGCCAGCGCCAGCTCGGAATTGAGGCGGGTGAGTTCCTCGGTGCGGTCGCGCACGCGCTTTTCCAGCGTCGCATTGGCGCGCTCCAGCGCCTCGGCCGCCTCGAAGCTCGGCGTCACGTCGGAGAAGGTGATGACGAAGCCGCCGCCGGGCATCCGGTTGGTGCGGACCTCGATCACCATGTGGCGGTCGGGCAGCCGCTCCAGGTAAGGCTCGCCCTCGGTGGTGTAGGCGGCGAGCCGCTTCTCCAGCATGATCTGGGCGTCTCCGGAGCCTGACGGATTGACCGCGCCCATGAACTCCAGGATTTCCGGCAAGGGGATGCCGAGTTGAACCAGATGCGCCGGCAATGCCAGGATCTCGGCGAATTGGCGGTTCGAACAGATCAGTTGCAGATCGGCGTCGAACACCGCGATGCCCTGGCGCACATGATTGAGCGCGGTCTGCAGGATCTCGCGGTTGAAATGCAGCGCCGCATGGGAATCGTCGAGCAGCTTCAGCGCAGCCTTCGCCGAAACCGTGCGCTTGCGGAGCAGCAGCGACATCACGAGCCGCGAGGAGGCGGCGCCGATGGAGGACGCGATCAGGCGCTCGGCATGCTGCAGCAATTCGAGGCCGGCGGGCGCCGACGCGTCGGGCCTGCCGCCACGTTCGGTCGCAAACGCCTCGAAGGCGAGGCCGGCGCGCTCGGGCCCGAGATATTGCGCCACCGTGCTCTGGATGTCCTGCACCGTCACCGTGGTGCGCCAGCGCCGGAAACTCGGCGCGATCGGCGTGAAGGTGTGGGGTACGAACAGGTCGGCCTGCAGGCGTTCGATCGAGGTCGGCTCGCGTGCCAGCGAGAACACGAGGTAGGTGAAGATGTTCAGCGACAGGCTCCACAGCACCCCGTGCAGCAGCGGCGGCAGGTCGGTGCCGAGCAACGCCTGCGGCCGCAGGGCCTCGATGCCGAAGGGGCCGTGCTGCAGCAGCATCAGCCCCGTGGTGCTGCTCTCCAGGAAGCTCGGCAGAAACAGCGTGTAGATCCACAGGGCAAAGCCGACCACCATGCCGGCGATAGCACCGCGCGCGGTCGCCTGCCGCCACAAGAGCCCACCGAAGAAGGCGGGCGCAAGCTGCGTGATCGCCGCGAACGACAACAGCCCGATCGCGGCAAGCTGGGTATTGCCGAGCGCGCGATAATAGAAATAGGCCATCACCATGATGCCGAAGATCGCAAAGCGGCGCACGCTCAGCAGGAAGTCGCTGAAATCCTTCTGCCCGGCGAGCGCTTCGCGGCTTCGCTGCAACACCATCGGCAGCACGATGTCGTTGGAGACCATGATCGACAGCGCCACGCATTCCACGATCACCATCGCGGTGCCCGCCGACAACCCGCCGATGAAGACGGCGACGCTGAGCAGCGACGCGTTGGCCTCCATCGGCAGCGCCAGCACATACATGTCACTGTCGACGGCGCCGAACGGGAAGGTCACGAGCCCTGCGATCGCGATCGGGATCACGAACAGGTTGATCGCGACGAGATAGAGCGGGAACAGCCAGCGCGCGCGCCCGACCTCCTCCTGGCCTGAATTCTCGACCACGCTGACATGGAACTGGCGCGGCAAAAGCATGATCGCGCAGAACGACAACAGCGTCATGGTCAGGAAATTGCCGACCGACGGCACATATTCGATCGCGCGCACCGCTTCCGGCGTCTTCATCGCGCGCTCGATCAGTTCGGTCGGTGAGAACATCCAGAAGGTGACGAAGATGCCCGCGGCGAGGAACGCCACCAGCTTGACGATGGATTCGGTCGCGACCGCCAGCATCAGGCCGTGCTGATGCTCGGTGGCATCAGCCTGCCGGGTGCCGAACAGCACCGCGAATACGGCCATCGCCAGCATCACCACCAGCGCGATGTCGCCGAGGATGGGGACCGAGGAAAACGCCCTGTCCTCGGTCAGGATCGTTTCCAGCGAGGAGGCGATCGCCTTGAGCTGGAGCGCGATATAGGGCACCGAGCCGATGATCGCGATCAGCGCCACGGTGGCGGCCACCGCCTGGCTCTTGCCGTAGCGCGCGGCGATGAAGTCGGCGATCGACGTGATGTTCTGCGACTTGGCAAGCCCGATCACGCGGCGGAGCAGCGGCGTGCACAAGCCGATCATCAGGACCGGGCCGACATAAATCGCAAGGAAGTCGACGCTGGTGCGGGTCGCAAATCCGACCGAGCCGAAGAAGGTCCAGGAGGTGCAGTAGATCGCGAGCGATAGCGGGTAGATCACCATACCCGCGCGACCGCGCTTCGTCGGCAGCGAACGATCGCCGCGGCTGGCGACAAAGAACAGGAACCCGATATAGCCGAACGCGGCGGCGATGACGCCCCAGTCGTGCAGCATCGCTGCTCATCTCCCTTCCCGGCCTCAGAGCGGGCCGTGAAGGGGCAGTATAACGGCATCGCACGGGCGGCGCACCGTACGATACCGTTCCAATCCCTGATGTCGCGTCGTTAGGGTTATTCTGCCGCCATCGACCGCTTGCGGAGCGGCAGCCCAAGCCGCTCCCAGACCTGCAGCAGGGCCTCGGCGAGGCCGTCCATCAGGCCGTCATCGTGATAGGGGGATGGCGTGATCCGCAGCCGCTCGGTACCCTTGGGGACGGTCGGATAGTTGATCGGCTGGATATAGATGCCGTGTTCCTCGAGCAGGATGTCGGTCGCGCGCTTGCACTTTTCGGGGTCGCCAACGAACAGCGGCACGATATGGGTGTCGCTCGACATTACGGGCAGTCCGGCCGCGTTCAGGATCGCCTTGAGGCGGGCGGCGCGTTCCTGGTGGCGCTCGCGCTCCCAGCTCGAGGTCTTGAGGTGGCGGATCGCAGCGGTCGCGGCCGAGCAGATCGCCGGCGGCAGCGCGGTCGTGAAGATGAAGCCCGGCGCGTAGGAACGCACGGCATCGATGATCTCGGCCTTGGCGGCGATATAGCCGCCGAGGCAGCCGAACGCCTTCGCCAGCGTGCCTTCGAGCACGTCGATACGGTGCATGACGCCATCGCGCTCGGCGATGCCGCCGCCGCGCGGCCCGTACATGCCGACCGCATGGACCTCATCGACATAGGTCATGGCGCCATAGCGCTCGGCGAGGTCGCAGATCTGCTCGAGCGGCGCGACGTCGCCGTCCATTGAATAGAGGCTTTCGCAGGCGATCAGCTTCGGCCGGTCGGGACCGGCCTCGCGCAACAGCTCCTCCAGATGCGCGAGGTCGCTGTGGCGGAAAACTTTCCGCTCGCAGCCGCCCTGGCGGATGCCTTCGATCATCGAATTGTGGTTCAGCGCGTCCGACAGGATCAGGCAGTTCGGGATTAGCTTTGCGATCGTCGCGATGCCGGTCTGGTTCGAGACATAGCCGGAGGTGAACAGGAGCGATGCTTCCTTGCCGTGGAGGTCGGCGAGCTCGGCTTCGAGCTGCACCAGCGGATGATGGGTGCCGGCGATATTGCGGGTGCCTCCGGCGCCGGTGCCGACGCGGGTCGCGGTCTCGACCATGGCGCCGACGACCTTGGGATGCTGGCCCATGCCGAGATAGTCGTTGGAGCACCAGATCACGACACTGCGCTGGCCCTTCGGCGAGTGCCAGATCGCATGCGGAAAGCGGCCTGCGATACGTTCGAGGTCGGCAAATACGCGGTAGCGCCGTTCGTCATGGAGGCGGTTAAGGGCGGCGCTGAAAAACTGGCTGTAATCCATCGGCAAACCTGGAGCAGGACCCGGCCGGGGCGGCCACCTCTTCTTAGAGCTTTTCAATCTCTAATGTCTATCCGCTATCCCATGTTTGGGCATGCACCAGACATTGGACAGATTGTCCATGGAAGCGCGGCAAATGTTGATGTGGATCAACGACCTAGACCGGCCGCTGGAATGCACGCCAATAGCTTCGCGGGCCGCATCGTTACGCAATCGCACGATGCCCGTAATTGTCCGGATCAGCCGAACCGGAGCGTAGCGTCAGGTGGTGCGGAAGCGAAGGACGCCGTCGATTGCCTCGGCCGTCAGCCGGCCCTCGACCAGCATGTAGTTGACGTGGGCGATCAGTTCGCCGGCGGCGAATCCTATCTGGTGCGCATCCAGCACGTGCTTGTGGAACACGACCGGCACCAGCTCCTTGGAGGTCTTGGCGGTCTCACGGCAGGCCTCGGCGATCAGCCCGCAGCGCTCCTCGTGATGGTCGGCGAGCTGCTTGATCCGTGTCTTCAGGCCGTAGAACGGCACGCCATGGCCGGGCAGCACCAGCGCGTCATAGGGCAGCGTCGTGGTGAGGCTCGCCAGCGAGGCCAGATATTCGCCGAGTGAGTTCTGTTCGGGCTCGACGGCCCAGACACTGACATTGGGCGAGATCTTGCTCAGCACCTGGTCGGCGGAGAGGAACAGCTTGTCGGCGGCGCAATACAGCATCACCTGGTCGAGCGCATGTCCGCCGCCCGTGATGACCTTGAAGCGCCGCGTGCCGATGACGACCTCGTCGCCATGGGTCAGCCGGCGGTAGGACGCCGGCAGCACCGAGACCCGCTTCAGATAATCCTGGCCGCGGCCGAGCAGCTTGTCGGTCAGGTCCTCGTCCATGCCATGACGGCGGAAGAACAGACGTTGCGCGGTCAATCGTTCGGCGGTGCCGCGGTTCTGGTGATAGACCGACTGCAGGTATTCGACCTGCGACATGTACAGTGGGCAGCCGAACCGCTCGATGATCCACCCGGCGAGCCCGACATGATCGGGATGCGAATGGGTCACGATCAGCCGCGTGATGGTCACGCCCTTGAGCGGGCCTTCGAACAGCGTGGTCCAGGCTGCGATCGATTCCTCGTTGCCGAAGCCGGAATCGATCATGGTCCATCCGTCGCCGTCGGCGAGCAGGTAGATGTTCACGTGGTTGAGGCGGAACGGCAGTTTCAGCCGCGCCCAGAGCACGCCCGGCATCACTTCCACGACCTGGTCCGGGGCGGGGTGATTTTCGAAGGGGTATCGCAGTGCCTCCGCCGAGGACTGCATGCTGTCTGTTTTCGAATGCATCGCCTACCGGCTTAGCGGTACCGGCCGCCCGGCGCTAGCTCAAAAAAGCAGATGCCGGTTCGGATAATGGGCATGAATATCCCGTAGCCCGGATGAAGCGAAGCGCAATCCGGGATTGGTGATCCGGGGCGAGACGGCCCCGGATTACGCTTCGCTCCATCCGGGCTACGGTTGTTCCCGGGGTGGCGGCGGTTCCTTACGCCGCGCGGATATTCGACAGGAACGCGTCGATTCCGGCGCGCAGCACCTCGGCCTCCCGGCGCAATTCGCTGGAGGCGTTCAGCACCTCGCCGGCGGCGGTGCCGGCTTCCGCCGAGGCGCTGCTGACGCCGACGATATTGCTTGAGACCTCGCTGGTGCCGCCGGCCGCGTGCTGGATGTTGCGGGCGATCTCGCGCGTCGCCGCGCCCTGTTCCTCGACCGCGGCGGCGATCGCGGTGGTGACGTCGTTGATCTCGCCGATCGTATTGCTGATGTTGCGGATCGCGGAAACCGCCGTCGTCGTCACCTCCTGCATGCTGACGATCTGCTGGCGGATCTCGTCGGTCGCCTTGGCGGTCTGGTTGGCGAGGCTCTTCACCTCGGAGGCGACCACGGCAAAGCCGCGGCCGGCTTCGCCGGCGCGCGCCGCCTCGATGGTGGCGTTGAGCGCGAGCAGGTTGGTCTGCGAGGCGATGGTCTGGATCAGGTCGACCACCACGCTGATGCGCCCGGCGTTCTCGGCAAGGCCCTGCATGGTGACGTCGGTCTGGCCGGCTTCGTCCACCGCCTTGCGCGCGATCTCGGCCGAGGTCACGACCTGGCGGCCGATCTCGGCGATCGAGGAAGAGAGCTCCTCGGTGCCCGCGGACACCGTCTGCACGTTGACCGAGGTCTCCTCGGCCGCGGAGGCGACCGTGTTCGCCAGCGCGCTGGACTGGTCGGCGGTCGCCGACATGCTCTGCGCCGTCGACTGCATCGAACTGGCGGCGTTCTGCAGGCTGTCGAGGGCGCTGCGGACGGTGGATTCGAATTCGACGATGCGGGCTTCCATGCGCGAGGCGCGCTCAGCCTTGGCGATGCGGTCCTTGTCCTGTTCGGCCGAGAGCGCGCGGCCCTCGATCATGCTTTCGCGGAACACCGTCAGCGCGTTGCCCATCGCGGCGATCTCGTCGTCCTGGCGGCTCTGATGGATCTCGGTGTCGAGATCGCCGGCCGACAGCCGCTGCATCGCGTCCTGCAGGCCCTTGAGCCGCTTGAGGATGTTGCGGCCGACATAGAGCCAGACGAACAGGATCGAGCCGATCAGGGTGCCGATGCCGAGCGCGAGCATCACCATGGTCGCAAACGAAATCTCTTGTTGCGCCTGGCTGGTGGACGCATCGGTCGCCTTCCGCACGCCGTCGACGAGCTGCTGCACGCTGATGCCGAGGCCAATATTGAGCTTGCGGGTCTCCTCCAGGATGGTCTCGCCGAAATCGGTGGCGTCCAATTCCTTCTGGCGGACCTTGAACACGCCGGTCTTGCCCTGGCCGAGCGTCTGCAGCTTTGCGGCGGCATCGGCCAGCGCCTTGGTGCCGGAATTCTTCGGCAGCATCTCCAGATTGGAAATCGTCTGCGAGAGCACCCGCTTGAAATCCTTCTCGATCGCTTCCAGCGTGTCGCTGTTGGTCGCCGACAGCGCTGCGGCCATGTTGGAGGCCATCAGGTTGCCGCTGGCGATCACATCGCCGAGCTGCTCGACGACGCGTGCGGCGCTGCTTGCGTCGTCGGACGACGGCTCGGCCGCGCCGAGGATGGCATGGAGCTGGCTCTGCGCGTCCATCATCGCCGGCGCCGAGGCCGCGACGAACTCGGCTTGCACCTTGCGCAGCGTTTCATACTGCTTGTCGTGCAACGCCGCCGTCTCCAGCCGCTCGCGCGCGGCCGAGCCGAGGCTCTCGATCACGTCGTCGATGTTCTTGACCGTCTCGGTCAGCGCCTTCCCGATCGCCTTGTCGGCGCCGAGCTTGATGATCTCGTCGAGCTTCTGCAGCGCCTGCTTCTGCGTTTCCTTCATCTTGGCAGAGCGCTCGTTCAGCGCCTCCTCGGTGCGCGAGGCGAGCAGCGCCGGACCCTGGCTCGCCAGGCTCGCGCTTTGCGCCGACAATTGCAGGCTGGCGGCAAGCCGCGGGATGTCGCGGCCGGAGAGGTCGCCCATGGTCTTGCCGAGCTGTTCGAACACCATGGCAGCGCCCGCGCTGATCACGATCGCCATGGCGGCGATGACGGCGAACGCCGCGAACAGGCTGCCCCTGACGCCCCATCGCGGGCGGCGGATGCCTTTAAGTTTCAATTTACCGAAGCGGAATCGTAACGCCATCTACCTGCCCCCGCAGTCACTGTCCTTGAGCTTGAATCCTCGCGCGGCAGTATCGCGATGGCGGGTTAACAAAATCGGGAACCCGAATGTGCGGCGGCGCAATTTTTGCCGCGCATGGCGGCGTTGAAGTAGCTTTGTACCGCACGTCGGAATTGATCACGCAGTGCTTGCAGGAAACTCGCGCCTACAACCTCTCGAGAATCAAAAAAGGCCGGCGAGATGCCGGCCTTTTTCAGATCTCTTGTTCAGATGTTCAGATCTCTTGTTCAGATTTCTTGGATCGCGGTCAGTAGCCCGTTGCCAGCGGCCCGCCGAAATTGCCGAAATTGAAGCGGTAGTTGATGCCGGCCTTCACGGTGTGCTCGTCATTGTGGAAGCTGCCGAACGGCACCAGCGGGGCCGGCGCGACGAAGCGGCTGTCGCCGAAATCGTAGAATTGATATTCGGCCTTGGCCGACCAGTTCGGCGCGAACATGTATTCGATGCCGCCGCCGACGGTAAAGCCGTTGCGGTGGCGGTCGCTTAGCGCGAATCCGACCGGGACGCCGCCGAACCTCAGCGTCTCATTGTTGTCGGAGTAAGCGTAGCCGCCCTTCGCGTAGATCAGGCCCGGGCCCCAGGTCCAGCCGACGCGGCCGGTGATCGAGCCGATCCCGCGCTGGTCGTTGTTGTAGACGAAGCCGCCGGGGAACGCCGCGCTGACCTGGTCGCCTCCGAGCCAGGAATACTGACCTTCGACACCGACCAGAAAGTTCGGGTGGAATTGCCAGTCACCGCCCACCTGGACGCCACCGAGGAAGCGGGTTTTGCGGTCGCTGAGCGCGAAGCCATTAAAGTTGTCGCTGCTGGTGAAGGCGCCGCCGATATGGCCGCCGACATAGAAGCCGGTCCAGTTGTAGATCGGCGCGGCGTAAACCGGCGCCGGGGCTTTGCTGTAGTAAGGGCGGGCGCCGAGATCGGCGCCAAATGCCGGCGCGGCTGCGGCGAACGCCATGAGGGCAACGGTTGCGAGCAGGATCTTCTTCATTTCCAGTCCTCGAAAATACAAACGAGACGCTGCGCGCAGCGCCCCCTGGGGCGAGTAAAGACCGCATTTGAATAAAATGATGTCAGCGGGGGACGATCGCGGTCGATAATCCAACCTATTGGCCGGTAATTGTTTTTTGTGCTTAACGGCGGCTTAAGGAAGGGTGAAGGAAGGCTTAATTTGCGCTTGGGTGCGCAAGCTTTGCGGAAGCCATTCCTAACCGGGCAAGACTTGCTTAACCAAGCCGGCGCCGGACGTCCTCGCGCATCTGTTCGCGGAATTGAGCCTTGCGCGCCGGCCGTTCCTTCTCCGGGACGTCATAGCGGTCGAACACGTTGAACTTCTCGAGGATCGGATAGTGCTCGCTGGCCATCGCCAGCACGCGCAGGAGATCGGCGACTTGCGCGCTCGGTCCCGTCACCTCCCAGCGGCGGACGGTGTTGGCGCCCTCGGGCTCCTTCAGTCCGCACAGCCTCGCCATGTCGGCCGCCGTGAGCGGCCGGCCAATAGCCTCGCCGAGATGCTCGCGGAGCTTTTTCAGCTCTGGGCCGGTCATCGATACCTCGTTCGGACCGGAACATGATCCGGAAAAGTAGGCGCCAACTTTCGAAGCGTCTGCGGGAATATCATGCTCACACAAAAGATAGAGCGGAATGACGGTTCATCACGCTTTAGTGGCGCTCCATTCGGATGGTTTGTGAACCAGATCACATAGCCCATCGCGGAAGCAAGTTATACCGCACGCCGATTCCTGATGAGGAGGAGATCATGCGCAGCTTGATTGAAAGCCTCACACCCGACGCTTGCCGAATCGAGTGGAAATGGATCGGCGCCATGTTCGCGTTTTATATGGCGGTGGTGGTGATTGCAGCCGGTCTGCTGATGACCCATCGATCCACGAAAGGCTCGGCTTACGAGATGTCGCTGGCTGCGGTCGCTTGCGTGTCCTGTGCGCTTGCGGCCGATTGATCGAACTGGATCATGATCCGATCAGACGGAATCGGGTCATGGTCTCCGCGCAGACGCTTTGCGTTCGCCGCGAGGGAGAAGTTTCCACTTCGGATCATGCTCTAGGTTTCCGAATGATGCTCGATCACGTCCGGCGGCGTGACGACCATCAATAATCGCGCTGGTCCAAGCCCGGCATTGCGGCCCATATGCGGTCGGTCGCCGAACAGATGGACGCAATCGCCCTGGTCGAGCACGAAGCGTTCCTCGCCGATCTGAAATTCGATCCTGCCCTCGAGCACGTAGAGGATTTCCTCGCCCTCATGGGAAAGCAGCTTGATGTCGAGGTCCGAGGTGACCGGAAAATCGAGCACGAAGGCGCTCAGCTTGGGGTCTCCGAGGTCGCCCGAGAGCCAGTGATAGTCATAGCCGTTGGCGGAGTGCGGCGGAGAAGTCTCGCGCTGGCGCCGGCGCGAGATCGTGTAATATTTGGGCGCCTGGACGTCGCCGGAATCCTCGAACAGGTCACGCAGCGGAATGTTCAGCCGGGTCGCGATCAGGATCACATTGGCGATCGACATCGCCGCCTCGCCGCGCTCCACCCGCGAGAGATAGGCCGCCGAGAGGCCGGTATCGTTGCCGAGCGCCTGCAGCGTGAGCTTCCGATCCGTGCGCGCTTTACGGATTCGCACTCCAAGTTGCCGGGCGATCAGCCGCGCCTGATCCATGGCCCCTCCCGAAAGCTATCGTGATGGCTTACCGGGACTTGCTCTAGAGGTGATTTGCATCGGACGCAAGATCAGCGGTAAAAACGGCGCAAACTCCGGCTTGCGCCGTACCACAATGTGCAAGTCACTTCTTGATCAGCGGGCATGCGCTCGCTTCCAAGGGCGGAAACACCTTGTCGGCCGGCAAGGTGGCCAGGATCTTGTAATAGTCCCATGGCTCCTTGGATTCCTGGGGCTGCTTTACCTGCATCAGGTACATGTCGTGCATCAGCAGCCCGTCCTCGCGGACCCGGCCATTGTGGGTGAAGATGTCATCCACCGGCAGCTCCTTCATCTTCGCCATCACCGCAATTGCTTCATCGGTACCGGCCGCTTCGATCGCGTGAAGATAATGGCGCACCGCCGAATAGACGCCGGCTTGCGTCATCGTCGGCATGGCCTTGTGCAGCTTGAAGAACTTTTCCGACCAGGCGCGGGTTTCCGGATTGCGGTCCCAGTAGAAGGCCGAGACGAAGCGCAGGCCCTGGGTGCTGGCGAGGCCCATCGCATGGATGTCGGTGATAAAGACGATCGGCGCCACGAAGGTCTTGCTCTTGTTGATGCCGAATTCCGCCGCCTGCTTGATTGCGTTGGCCATGTCGGCGCCGGCGCTCGCCAGCGCCACCACCTTGGCCTTCGAGGATTGCGCCTGCAGCAGATATGAGCTGAGGTCGGCGGTGTTGAGCGGGTGGCGCACCTCGCCTTCGACAGTGCCGCTGCCTTCGGTCACCGCCTTGCGGATATCGTTGGCGAAGGCGTGGCCGAATGCGTAATCGACCGTCAGGAGAAACCAGCTCTTGTCGCCGGCATCGGTCATCGTCCTGGCGAGACTGTAGCCGTTGGAATAGCTGGTGTAGACCCATTGCGCCGAGGTGGCGGTGCAGGCCTTGCCGGTGAAATCGGAAGAGGCCGCCATGATGATGGCGATCTTGTTCTTGTCCTTCGCCAGGGCCTGCACGGCAAAGCCGACCGACGAGTTCGAGAAGTCGGCGACCATGTCGACGCCATCCCGGTCGAACCATTCGCGCGCCTTTGCTGCGCCGATGTCGGCCTTGTTTTGGTGATCGGCGGAGACGAGCTCGATTTTCTTGCCGAGGATAGTGCCGCCGAATTCCTCGATCGCCATTTTCGCCGCAACCACCGAGCCCGGACCGGCCAGATCCGCATAGAGCCCGGACTGGTCGTTCATGATGCCGATCTTGACGAAGTCGTCCGAGACGACCGGGTCGGCGGCCCGGCCCTGCTGCATGGCCAGGACCAGGCCGATCGGCACGACTGCAAGCCTGAGGAATTTCGTCGGTGACGGCATTTTGCTTCTCCCTTGGATTCGCTGGGCGGGGAACGGCGTTTGCGCGATCTCGCCGCACAATTTTTGCATATCATGCACTTCAATGTAGGATTAAATTATCGGCATTTGCCGATTACGAAATAGTCTGGACGTAATTTGCATAATATGCAAAATTCTCAACGCAGCTAGGCCGGCCCCTCGCGCCGAAAAAGCTGAGAGAAACAGGAGTAAGGGATGTCGGACGCCGTCCTGATGTCGTTGGCTGACGTGCACAGGTCAGCCAAGGCCGCGCTGCTTGCGCAAGGATTTAGTGCATCACATGCAAATGCGATTGCGAACACCGTGACCATGGCCGAGCGGGACGAATGCCGCCATCACGGCTTGTTCCGGCTGCCCTTCTATATGAACGGGCTGCACTCAGGTCAGGCGTCGCCGGACGCCGAGCCTGAACTGTCGGTACTTGCGCCTGCTGTGATCAAGGTCGATGCGAAATACGGTTTCTCGCCGCTGGCACTGGAGCGCGGCGCGGAGCCGCTCGCCGCGCTCGCCAAGAAGATGGGGATCGCGGCGATGGCGGTGAACAACGCGCTCAACGTCGCCGCGCTTTGGCCGGAGGTCGAGCGGCTGGCGGAGCACGGCCTGGTCGGCTTCGCCTTTGTCGCCGCCAGTCCCTATGTCGCGCCGGCCGGCGGCACAAAGCCGCTGTTCGGCACCAACCCTATGGCATTCGCCTGGCCGCGAAACGGCGAGCCTCCGGTCGTGTTTGATCAGGCGTCGAGCGCCAGCGCCCGCGGCGAGATTCAGCTTCGGCTTCGCGACGGCAAGACATTGCCCGACGGCTGGGCCATTGGACCGGACGGCACGCCGACCAGCGATCCGGCCCAGGCGCTGGCCGGCGCGCAGCTTCCGTTCGGCGGCTTCAAGGGTTCCAACATCGCCATGATGGTGGAATTGCTGGCGGGCCCGCTGCTCGGAGATGTCCTCAGCTTCGAAGCCGGCGAGCGCGACAAGGCAAATACGGGCGCTCCGTGCGGCGGAGAACTCGTGATCGCGATCGATCCGGTCCGCTGCATGGCGAACGGGGATCGCGCCAAACAGCTCGAACATGCCGAACTGCTGTTCGGCAGGATGCTGGCACAGGACGGCGTCCGGCTGCCTTCGGATCGCCGCTACGAGGCCCGCAAGCGCACCGAAGTCGAAGGGGTGCTGGTGCCGAAATCGCTCCGCGACTCGATCGAGCTTTACATCGCAGGCAAGCAAGCAGCCGAGCGGAATGCCTATGAGGGCGATCACCTGACGCATCGCAAGGATGCCGGTCGGGCCGTCGCGAGGTGAGGGCAGCCATGACAGGCTCGACATTATCGCCGACCGAGCGTACCCGCGTCCGGCTTCATCCGGAGCGCGCCGTCTATGATCGCGAGGTGATGTATCGCATCCTCGACGAGGCGCTGGTTTGTCACGTCGGTGTCGTGGTCGATGGCGCGCCGCGCGTGCTTCCGACCGCGATCGTCAGGATCGGCGACTTCGCCTACATCCATGGCAGTCCCGCCAATCAGTCGCTCGCGGCGCTGGCCGCCGGCGCTCCCGCCTGCATCACGGTCACCCTGATCGATTCGATCGTTGCGGGACGATCGGGATTTGGAATGAGCATGGACTACCGCTCCGTCATGATTTTCGCGGCGGCTGAGAAGATCGTCGATCCCGGCGAGAAGGAGCGCCTTGTCGCAGCGTTCATCGAGGATATCTGCCCAGGCCACCAGGTGCGCGCGCCGAAACCGAAGGAAATCGCCGCCACGCTCTTCGTGCGGTTTCCGCTAACCGAAGCCTCGGTCAAGATCAGGAATCAGGGCGTGGTGGATCCCGAAGAGGATTATCGGCTCGACACCTGGTCGGGCGTGATTCCGCTCCAACTTACCGCCGGCGAGCCGCGCAATTGTTCGGCCTTGAAACACGGTATCGCCGTACCCGACTACGCGAAGAACTATCGCCGCGGCCGGTGAAGCTGTGATCCGAGCTGTATATCGTTTCGTGCGCCGATGACGATCGGCGCACTGATGTTGGTCGGGTCGCTGCGAGTGAAAGTGATGTGCACATCAAGGCCGCGCGCGGCTGCGCGGTCTGATTTGTCTGCTGATCGACTCTCGAAGTTGCTACGGCGACAGACGCCGCGATAGCCGAACTTGGCGTCATACTCGCGGGGCCATTCTCGCCGGATCGCTGGCGCTGGCTGTCTCTCTGCCCGCTATGATACAGATCGCAACTTCTCTTAGTGATGAACGGGTGAGCACAATCGACTCGCGATCGTCGCAAAATGCCGCAACCCCGCCATTTGCTTTGACAGCAATGTGATTTGCGCCGAAAGAAGGGCCTCATTCTCGATGGGCGAAGTTGGGGAAGAACAGCGCGCATGAACCTTTTGTGATGCGCTTGTTGGGCTGTTGATGTTGGCTGAGACTTTTTGGGGGACGCGCTAATTGTTGCCGGTAGTCGATTATGGAGATCGCAGTCCTCGCGATCATCTCTCCCGCGTGGGGGCGGTTCCGGCCATGGACTCTGATCTGAGCCCGCAAGGGGGGATCTGGTGGCCTGAACGTGAGGATCTCTCGCTCGAGTTCATGCGCTTGCTGGCTTCCGTCCAGGAAGGCGGCGCGACTTTTTCGGAATGCTGGCTCACCGCCAGCCGCGTCGATTTCGCTGGCGACGCTGGCGACGATTCTTGGCACCGGGAATGGATTGGCGCCGCGGAAGTCAATCGCGAGCGGGCTTCATCCGCGGCCGCACAGGGCCATCTGGCGACGGCGAGGAGCAATTGGCTGCGCGCCATCAACTATTATCTTACCGCCGCATATCCGTTTGATCTTTCGCCGGACAAGCGGCGGTCAGCGACCGCATCGATGCGCGAATGCGCCGCGAAATATCTCAACTGCCGCGAGCCGGTCGGCGAGGTCGTCTCGATACCCTGGCTGAACGAGTTCACCTTGCAGGGATATTATTTGCCGGCGCGCCGCGGCGGCGATCGTGCGCCGGTGGTCATCTGTATCGGAGAGCCCGGACACCACAAGGAAGAATTCCTGTTCAAGCTTGCGCACCACACCTCCGAGCGCGGGATGGCGCTGCTTGCGGTGGACGTCCTGGGCGACGGCACCGGCCAGTCGTTCGAGGAGGTATCGCTGCGCCACAAGCCGCAGCGGGCCATTGCACCGATCATGGATTACCTTGTCGGCCGCGACGATGTCGATGAGCGGCGGATCGCGATCCTCGCCGATGGCTGGAGTTCGTCCTTTGTCGCGCGCGGCATCGCCTTCGACCATCGCTTTGCTGCGGCCGTTTGCGACGGCGGCATCTGGGATCTGCATATAGGGTCATTCCTGAATCCGCAGGACAGGCCATTCGGCATCGAATCGTGTCCTGAATTGGAAGCCGACCGCATCCTGAGGAGCATCAGGTGTCCGTTGCTGATTGCCGCGAGCGGGCGCGGCGGACTCAGGGCGGACAGGGTTGCAGAACTGACGGATCAGTTGCGGGCGGGGCGGCGCGACCGGGACATCACGCTCGAGATTTTTGAGAGCGCGGAGACTGCCGCAGGCCAGGGGCTCTTCGACAATCCAACTCTCGCCAACGAGTGCATTTTGGATTGGATAGCATCCCGCATCGCGGCGCAGCCTTTATAAGAGGGCATAGTCCGAAGCCGCGCTGTCGCTACCCTCTTTGCGTTTGGGCCGGAAGACTTCGTGTCTCTAGAAGTCCGCCGCCACTTTCAGGCGGGCTTTCTCCAGGCGCTTCTTGAGGGCAGCGAGCTTGTTGGTCAGATCATCCAGCTCGCGCGGGCTGAATTCCGCGAAAATGAACTCGTTCAGGCTTTCCTGCTGCGAGGTCAGGCCCGCGAGCTGCTTGTAGGTCTTGTCCGTCAGCGACATCTTCACGATGCGGGCGTCTTCCTTCGCCGGCTTGCGACGGACTAAACCTTTCTTCTCCAGAAGCTTCGATTGGGTCGTGACGAACGACGGGTCGACATGCAGCATTTTTGACACAGCGTTTACGGGGACGCCGTCGCCCTGATCGAGGTCGGCAAGCGCCACGATCATCATCCATTGCGGTCCGCTGATTCCGAGCTTCTTGGCCCAGAAGTAGCGAATCTCCTCGAGATGAACGCTGATCGCCGCGATCTCCCAGGCGAATCGCCGAATGACATTCTCGCTCTTGGTGGCGGACTCATCCATGGGCACTGTACTCACCCCCTTCAGATTCCATAGCGGATGTCCGGCGGAAACGACAGCGGTAATCCGTTATACGTGTCAATTCGCACGAGAAATTAGCAACAGGTGGTCTTCGGCGGTGCGCGTCTCAGTTGCCGAAAAGACACATCGAGGTGGCAATCAATATATGAGTGAGTAAACTAATTTGATTATCTAAATAGCACATGCATAACTTTCATTCCGACGGAGGGGGGCACCCGACCGTCTCGTCTCAGGTGGTTCTCATCAGTCCACCGGCTTGAGAGATGCGTTGATCCTCAACGTTTTTTTCGAGGGCAGTCTAATCCGCTTTGCACGGGGGTTCGTGCATAGCACTTACTTGGAGGTTAACAATGAAGGTGGCTAAGAGCCTTATTCTCGGCTCAGCGGCGGCTCTGCTCTCGATGGGCGGGGCTCAGGCGGCCGATCTTCCCGTCAAGGCCAAAGCGGTCGAGTACGTGAAGGTCTGTTCGCTCTATGGTGCCGGTTTCTGGTACATCCCGGGCACCGATACCTGCATGAAGATCGGTGGTTATCTGCGTGTCGACACCACGTTCAACGGCGGCATCTACGGTTCGCAGGCTTGGAGCGGTGATGCGGGTCAGCATAACCGTTATCAAGACTACTTCTCCGCCCGCTCCCGTATGGCGCTGACGATCGATACCCGTACCGCGACGGAATATGGCGTCGTCCGCACCTTCGCTCAGGGCGACTTCCAGTTCGATACGCTCGGCAACAACACCTACAGCCCGAACTCGATCAACGGTTCGCTTCCGGTCGCAAGTGCCAACCTGCTGCACACGCCGGGCGGCGGCTATGTCGCGGTCGAGTACGTGTTCATCCAGTTCGCGGGCTTTACCTTCGGTAAGTCGTCGTCCGCGTTTGCGACGCCTTGGAACGGTTATCCGGGCAACAACTCGTCCAACCTGCTCGGCGGTCATGACACCGTCACCGGTGTGAACAACATCCAGTACACCGCGCAGTTCGGCAACGGCGTATCGGGCACCATCGGCCTCGATGATCCGACCGTGTTCAACCGCACCACGGTTGCCAACCTGACGCTGCCTCTCACCGCGACCGGTGGCGTCGCCAACGCGTATGCGGGCGTCCATGCTCCAGACATCGTCGGTAACATCCGCATCGATCAGGCTTGGGGTCTGTTCCAGATTTCGGCTGCTGCGCATGAAGTCAGTGGCTCCTACAACGTGCTGAACGCCGCTGGGGCTCCCGCAGGTGGCGTCGGTCTGCCGGGTGCGGCCCCGACCGCCGCTTCGGAACTGTCCGGTCACCCCGACACCAAGTGGGGTGGTGCAGTGATGGCTGCGTTGCAGATCAAGAACATCCCGACCGGTCCCGGCGACGACATCAAGTTGGATGCGACCTATGCCGTCGGCGACACCAAGCAGGTGATCTCGACGTCAGGGGCCTCGCCGAGCTTTGCGATGTTCGGCAGCAGCAGCAGGCTCGGTGCCTATCAGAGCGTCGGCTTCGGTGCGACCACTGATGGTGTGTATCTCCCGGTCGCGGCCGGTGGCGATGGTTCGATCCACCTGACCAAGGCTTGGGGTATCCGTGGTGCGTTCAACCACAACTGGGATCCCTACTGGTCGACCAGCTTGTTCGGCAGCTACTCCAGCGTGAGCTACGACAACACGGCAAAGGCGTTCATCTGCGCCAACTACACCGGTACCAAGGCCGTCACTGCGGATTACAGCTGTAACCCGAACTTCAACGTGTCTCAGCTCGGCGTGGTCACCCGTTGGACCCCGGTCAAGAACCTGACGTTCTCGGCCGAAGTCATCTGGCTCCACCTCGACCAGAAGTTCACTGGTGGTGCCGTTCTCGCTGTGCCGGCCCCAAAGCCGACCACGCTTTACGAGTACAAGGACCAGGATACGGTCAGCTTGCAGGTCCGCGCTCAGCGCAACTTCTGATCCGCTCGATCTGATGCATCTCTAGAGAATCCCCGGCAGGCAACTGCCGGGGATTTTTCGTTGCGTGAAGAGTGAGTGGCGAATGGCGAGTAGGGATTAGGGAGTAGGAAATGCGAGCGGGCATCGCGCACTCCATCACACTTCTCTATTCGCCATTCCCTACTCGCTATTCGCCACTCGCCATTCGCTGCTTCCCATTCGCCACCTCTGCGGCTTCAGTGAACGGTCAAAAAAATATGATTTACTCAGGTAATTTTCTAAGGTAGTAAGGGCTTAAGTCGGCGCAGCATGGCCGGCCCGTTAGGTCTCGCTGAGACAGAACCTCTTAATGCTAAACCTCCGAAACCTCCGGCAATGCCCTGCCGGAGGTTTTTCATTACGGTGATCGCGCAGGGCTTCGCGCTCCGGCTCCAACTGATTCGGCCTGATTCGGGTATCGGCGCTCCCAGAGCGTTTTCGAGCGAAGTGGACACCGGTTCGCGTGAAGAAAACGCGTCAAAGCAAGAATCGAGAGCTTCGGTTCTGATTCAATCAGAACCGAAAATGCTCTAGACCGAAGCCTCGACGATCGTGGCGCGATCATCCGATCAATCCCGCCTTTGCATCATCGCAACGCCGGCCTCGCTGCCACAGCGCCCGGGCGGCTTCTCGCCCTTGGCGGCGCAGAAGCGGGAGAAGGAGCGGCCGTTGAGATGCAGCGTGCCCGCATAGCTACTCCCGACCACCAGCCCGTCGAAGACGAAGGGGTAGCCCTCCTGCCGCAGAATCATGCGCGCCCCATCGCGCCTCCAATGTCCGGAAAGCGTGGCCTGGATCGGCCTGCCGCTTGCAGCATCGCGCCCGTCCTCGCGGTAGCTCCCGTCCGGACTCATGCGCCACGTGTAGACGTAGCGCGGGAAAGCGTCGGGAATGATCGCCGTCCAGACGATGTCATCGGCTTCCGCAGCGGCATCGCGCGAAAGCCCAGGGTCGACCTGCAGGCACCAGAGCAGCGCGCACCAGGCTGCGAGTAGGAAAAACCGGCCGACCATTCATTTGCCCTGTGTTGATTCCCGGGTTGGCTGGAGCGCGACGCTCTCTCCGTCGTCGTTGTTTTGTCGCTGGCGCGCCTTGCACCGGCGTCGTCCTGTCGAATGACGGGGAAGGCTTCTGACTCAAATGTCAAACAGCTTTCCGCTGTCATCGTCCGGCTTGACCGGGCGATCCAGCATTCAAGAAGCGTCGACACGCAAGCCGAGAATCACATCACGCCCGGCGCCGCAAGCTGAATTCTCCTGTCGGCACCCCGTGTAAGACAGTAGAATTAATGTCTTATCTGGCCAACGTCCGAATAGTGGACGTAATTCATGAATACGGAGAATATATGGACAAAAATCCTGATCTGGTCTAGCAGAGCCACATGGCCCTTTCCGCGACCCGCAAACCGACCTTCATTCCATCTCCCTCCGCGGAGGCGGTGCTAGCTGAAAGCGCGGGCGATGCCGCTTTCGCCACGACGCTGGCCAAGGGGCTGGTGGTGCTCGAGGCCTTCGATGCCCAGGCGACCATGCTCGGCAACATGGAGCTTTCGGCGCGCACGGGAATCCCGCGGCCGACGGTTGCGAGACTGACGCATACGCTCGCCGAGCTCGGCTATCTCCGTTACGACCAGGATCTCGCGAAATACTGTCTCGGCGCGCGGGCGTTGCGCATGGCCCATCCGCTGCTTGCGGGCATGCAGTTTCGCCAGGTGGCGCGGCCGTTGATGCAGGAACTGGCGGAGAGCGTGCGCGGCACCGTCTCGATCGGCCTGCTCGACGGAACGGCGATGGTCTATGTCGAGTCCGCGAGATCGGGCGATGTCGGACCGCATGTCCCAGACATCGGCATGCCCATTCCCGTCGTCAGCACGGCGATGGGACGCGCTGCGGCCGCGACACTGCCTGCCGCTGATTCCGCATTGCTGGAGCGGCAGATCAAAACCGATAACGCCGAAGCGTGGTCCACGCATCGCGACAAGTACCGCGCCGGAATTCAGCAGTGCGCGGATCGCGGCTTCTGCACCTGCTACGGCGAATACATGCCGTCGATCCACGCGGTCGCCGCGCCGCTGTTTCACGCGCGGCGCTTGAAGCAGTCGTTTGCCATCAATTGTGGAATCCCTGCGTTCCGCCTGCAGCCCGGACAGCTCGAATCCGAGATCGGCCCGCGCATCCGGGCTCTTGCCGTCAGCATCCGCTCGCTCGTCAACGAGGCCGAGCCGATCATCGAGCCGCGCGAACGGCCCAAGACGAAGGTCACGAAATGATGCGGGAAACGACGGTCGCTGGCGCGATGCGCGTCGCAAGTAGCGGAGCATGAGATGGCCGGACCGCTCGCGGGATTGAAGGTTCTCGACATCGCCACCATCATCGCCGCGCCGCTGGCCGCTACCCTGCTGGCCGACTATGGCGCCGAGGTCCTCAAGATCGAGATGCCGGGGCAGGGCGATGGGCTCAGGTCGTTCCCGCCGTTGAAGGACGGCAAGCCCCTGTGGTGGAAGGCGGCAAACCGCAACAAGAAATTCGCGACGCTGGATCTTCGCGCCCCCGAAGGCCTTGCGCTGTTCAAGCAGATGCTGCCGCGCTTCGACGTGCTGATCGAGAATTTTCGTCCGGGCACGCTCGATCGCTGGGGTCTCTCGAACGAAGTCCTGTGGTCGATCCAGCCTCGCCTCGTTATTCTGCGTGCGACGGATTTCGGACAGGACGGGCCCTATAGCGATAGACCCGGCTTCGCCCGCATTTTCGAGGCGATGAGCGGGCTGACCTACATCACGGGCGAGGCCGACGGCGAGCCTACGCATCCCGGCTACCCGATCGGGGACTCCATCGGCGGCCTGTTCGGCGCCGTCGGCGTGCTCGCGGCGCTGTGGAAGCGGGCGCGGGATCCCGATGCTCCCGGCGAAGAGATCGATCTCGCATTGACCGAGGCGGTGTTCCGGTTGCTCGATGTCCTTCCCATCGAGTTCGACCAGCTTGGTTTCGTGCGCAGCCGGATCGGCAATGCCAACGGCTATTCCGCGCCGGCGGCGGTGTTTCGCACCAAGGACGATCGCTGGGTCACGCTCGCAGGTTCGACCAATGCGCTCTATGCGGCGAACTGCCGGGCGATCGGACGGCCCGACCTGATCGAGGACCCGCGCTTCTCCGGCAACGAGCGGCGCGTGAAGCATGCGGGCGAGCTCAACGAGATCTTCGCGGCGTGGTGCGCCGAGCACACGCTCGAGGAGGTGCTCGCAAAATTCACGGCCGCGCAGGGCACGATCGCGCCGATCTATTCGATCGATCAGATCGCGGCAGACCCGCAAGCCAAGGCGCGCGAGATGATCGCCCGCGTTCCTGATCGCGACTTCGGCTCGGTGGCGATGGCGAATGTCGTCCCGCGCTTTGCCGCCGATCCCGCGCAATTGCGTCATTCCGCCGGCGACGTCGGGCAGGACAATCGCGAGGTCTATCGGGACTGGCTCGGCCTTTCGGAGCAGCAGATCGAACGGCTCACCCAGAAGAAAGTGATCTGAGGTCGGCCATGCACCCGTGCGGTTCCGCAGAGACAACAAGAACACGCTGCGGACGTGCAACAACGAAAGGGAGGCATTCATGAAAGTCACACGCCGAACTCTGCTGGGCGGCGTCGCGGCCTGCTTCGCTGCAGGCTGCGGTTCCCGGGCGTTCGCACAGGGCGCCTGGCCTTCGCGTCTTGTGCGGTTTGTATCGCCGTATGGGGCAGGCGGCGCCAACGACATCTCGCTGCGCATCCTGACCGAGCAGCTCGAGCGTCAGCTCGGCCAGCAATGCATCGTCGAGAACAGGCCGGGCGCGGGCACGCGCCTCGCCAACGAAGCGGTCGCGCGCGCCACGCCGGATGGCTACACCTTCCTTTACGCCGCGGCGCCCTATGCGACGGCCGAGGCGTTGTTCGGAAAACTGGGCTATGACCGCAAGGACCTGCAGCCGGTGGCGATGGCGGTCATCGCGCCGCTGTTCCTGATTATCAGTGCGGAGGCGCCCTTCAAGAACCTGCAGGAGCTGATCGCCTACGGCAAGCAGCAGCCCAACGGGCTTACCTTCGCCTCTCCAGGCGCCGGCTCCCAACCCCATCTGGCGGCCGAGCTGTTGTTCAGGGATGCGGGCGTCAAGGGCCTCAACGTTCCCTTCCGCGGCGATGCGATGTCTTACACTGAATTGCTGGCAGGCCGCGTCGATGCCACGCTGACCGCGATCAGCACGGCGTTGCCTTATATCCAAAGCGGCAAGTTCCGCGTGCTGGGTGTGGCGTCAGTCGATCGCAGCCCGATCTATCCGGACGCGCCCACCTTGCGTGAGCAAGGTCTGCCCAATGTGATCGCTACCGGCTGGTACGGCTTCATGGCGCCGGCTGCTACGCCGCGCTCCGTCGTCGATCGGCTGCAGGACAAGATCGTCCGCATCCTTGCCGATCCCGACGTGAAGCAAAAGCTGTTCGCCCAGGGGCTGGAAGTCCGCGGCAGCACGGCCGCGGAGTTCGGCGCGTTCATCGACGCGGAGACGAGCAAGTGGGGCCAGTTGATCCGCGACGCCGGTCTCAAAGGAGAATGAGGATCACAACGCTGTCGCCGGCCACGGCTGTTGCGGTGCAACGAAGTCTTCGAGTGATTTGAGCAAAGCTTGATTGACACGTACCGGGGTCGCTTAGAGGCCATCATGGCCCACTTGGAATCCAATGTACCAGCGCGCTTGCACTGCGCTGGTTGAGCACTCACGAAGACTTGGCTCTAACACTTGGCTCTCGCGCGGGCGTGACCACGCCTTGTCTCTGTGCGCATCGTTGGAATGAAATGCGTGAAGCGCATCATTCATTGGAATCCTTTTCCAGACATCGGTCCTCTCGTCGCCATATTTTGGGATGATTTGTTTTTGCAACGAGCGTAACGTCGCTCGCTAAGAAAAAAGAATGATCTTGGGAGGAATGCGCCGATGAGTCGGACGAAGCATTTCGTTTGGGCATCCATCACCTGTCGCTCGCTGCCGACAGGGCACTCGCAGGATCACGCTTCCGCCAGGACGTAACCGATGATCGCCATAGCGACATCGCTGTCCCGCAGATCGAGAATCCTTGCGATTGGATTGGTTGCGGTCGGAACCTGGCTGACGCTCGGGGCCGCCGCGGCGGATGTTCCGCTGCAGGTGACCAACGCCCGTGTGCCTGCATCCAACGAGATCGGCATCAATCTCCCGCTACTGATGACGATCAGGAACGATGCGACCGAGCCCGACGCGATATTGCGCGTCCGCTGTCCGTTCGCGAACTTCTCCGAAAAGCACACCGTCGATCGCGGCGAGGGCGCGCCGGCCATGCGCGAGATCAAGTCGATTCCGATTCCGGAAAACAAGACCACCGAGCTCAAGCGCGACGGATATCACGTGATGCTGCTGCAGACGCGGCAGAAGCTTGTCGACGGCGAGAAGTTCACATGCGCCGTCGTCTTCCAGAAAGCCGGAACCAAGGAAACGGAGGTGGAGGTTTCACGAACGCCGTGATCGCGACAACGGGCAAGGTGAGCCCGCTGAACGAGGCTTCTCGACTGAGCGGTTCGGATGTGCCGGACGCTCGATCCAACATGAACTTGCCAAAGGAGGGCATTTGCTCATGGAGCGATTTTCAGGTCACGCAAGAAGAATCACCAGGCGAGCGGGTCTGCTTGCCGCAGCAGTCGCCGCCGGAGGCATGATGGCGGCATTGCCAGCCTTCGCCGCCGATGAGGTCAACCAGGAACGGCTGCTCAACGTCGACAAGGAACCGGGCAACTGGCTTCATCATCACCAGAACTACTCCGCGCACCGGTTCTCCTCCCTCAAGGAGATCAACCGCGATACCGTGAAGAACCTGAAGGTCGCCTGGACCATGCATCTCGGCGGCATCGAGCCCGGCGGCATCTGGAGCCATGGCGGCCTGGAAGGCACGCCGATCGCCGAAAACGGCTTCCTCTATGTCACCGATGGATGGGGCTCGGTCTACAAGATCGACGCGCATGGCGGCCGCGGCCAGTTGGTCTGGAAGATGGATCCCAAGACCGACCGTGACTGGGCCGGCGCCGTCGCCTGCTGCGGCGTCGACAACCGCGGCGTTGCCTTGTGGGGCAATCTCGTCGTTTCCCACACGCTGGACGGCCGGCTGATCGCGACCAACAAGGAGACCGGTCAGGTCGCCTGGCAACGCACCGTCGCCGATCCTGATAAGGGCGAGGTCATCACCGGCGCGCCGCTGATCGTCAAGAACATGGCGATCACAGGCGTGGCCGGCGCGGAATACGGCATCCGCGGCTGGATCGCCGCGACCGATCTCAACACCCAAAAGGAACTCTGGCGCACGCATACGATTCCGGGCAAGGGCGAGCCAGGCAGCGACACCTGGAAGGACAGCAACAACGCGGCTGCCGCCGGCGGCGGTTCGACCTGGGTGACCGGCAGCTACGATCCGTCGACCGACACCATCATCTGGGGCGTCGGCAATCCGGGACCGGACTGGGACAACGAGTATCGGCCGGGCGACAATCTCTACACCGACAGCTCGCTGGCTCTCGATGCCAACACCGGCAAGATCAAGTGGCACTATCAGCACACGCCGAACGACCCTTACGACTATGACAGCGTGGCGGAGAACGTGCTGGTCGATATTCCCGGACCCACCGGACCGCGCAAGCTCGCGCTCGAAGCCGACCGCAACGGCTTCGCCTATGCGATCGACCGCACCACCGGCAAGTTCATTTGGGGCCTTCCGTTCGTCAAGAAGGTCACATGGACCAAGGGGCTCGATGCGGAGACCGGCAAGCCGATCGAGTATGACCCGAACAAGGCCGTGCAGACGTACGTCGCCTCGGTGACACCAAGCCGCACCAACATGGAAACCGACATCTGCCCCGGCAACATGGGCGGCAAGAACTGGCCGCCGACCGCCTACAATCCGGACCTGAAGCTCTGGTACATCCCTGTGATCGAGAGCTGCAACCGGATCAAGGTCGAGGTCGCTACTCCCGACAAGCTGAAGCCGCGTGAGTTCTGGACCGGCGGTGGTCCGAGCCAGCCGTTCAAGATCACGGGCAGCGTCACCGCGATCGACGTCACCACCGGGAAGATCGCCGGCAAGATGGAAACGCCGTTCCCCAATCTGGGCGGCATTCTTGCAACGCCTGATCTCGTCTTCAGCGGCCAGCCGTCCGGCGAAGTGATGGCGCTTGATGCCAAGTCGCTGCAGAAGCTCTGGGAGTTCAACACCGGAGGCGGCGTCAACGCACCGCCGATGACCTTCACGGTCGATGGCAAGCAATATCTCGCCATCCTCGTCGGTCTCGGCGGCGCCTGGGACAAGTGGTTCATCGATTCAACGCCCGAGCTGAAGAAGATCCAGCCGGGATCGATGCTCTACGTGTTCGCGCTCTGAGTTTCCAACCATGGAGGGCCCGCAATGTCGGGCCCTCCTGCTTCGTCAACAAGAGACGTCATGATGATCTTCAACGCATCCTCGGCGGCGGCACGTGTGCTGCTCATGAGTGTCGTCGCCCTGATTCTTTCGATGCCAGCCGCAGCTTTCGGTCAGTCGGCGCAAGCGACGGCTTCGGATCCGACCAATGCCGGCAAGGCGGTGTTCAGCAAGGCCAATTGCATGGGTTGCCACAAATGGCACGGCAATGGCGGCGGCGGCTACGGTGGCGATGCGCTGTCGCTGCGCAAGACCGTGCTGACGCGTGAGCAAATCATTGAAACGGTCAGTTGCGGGCGGCCCAGCACAGGCATGCCGTTCTTCGTGCGCGGCGCCTATGATGAGGTGAAGTGCTACGGCATGAACCGCGAGGAGGCGGGCAGGCATATGCCGCCTGAGGCCGGAACGTTCCTGCGGCAGAAGGATATCGAGGCGGTCGCCGACTATGTGCTTGCGCATATCAAGGGCGCCGGCGAGCCGACTTATGCGGAGTGCGTTACCTTCTTCTCGAGCACGTCGCGGGTTTGCGACATCTACAAGAAGCAGGATGATGCGACGGCCAGCACGGGGAAGAGCCAGTGACGATCAGGTTGAAACTTTGTGCAATCCTCAGCGTTCTGCTCGCCTGGCAGGCGGTCGCGCTCGCCAATTCTCCGGCCCGGACGGAAGAATTCGGCGGCAACGACCTGCGCGACATCCGCCTCGGCATGGCCGTGAACGAATTGGCGGAATCAGGCTATGTCGACCTCTATTGTGCGACGGATCCGCGGCATATTTTGACCGGCTGGAAGGACTGGCGTGACTGTCCTGCCGGCTCCAGTGGAACGCGGGCGATCCGGTTTGGATATGATCCCATGACCAGCCGGGACGGCACGATGGTGGCGGGCCATCCGGCGCTTCTGACCCTATCGATCGACGATAGCGGGCATGTCTCCGGCTTGCTGATCGAGACCGATCCGAAGGCGCGCCTCTACATCCGGAAGAAGGCGTTCCTGCTCGGGCTGCAAGCCAAGTCCCGCTACGGCGCGGAGGGCTGGGCCTGCACCGAACGCCAGCCTGATCAGGGCGACCAGCCGGTCGGCGGCGTCTATCTCAAGGAGCGCTGCACCAAGACCATCAGCGGCCGCTCACTCGTCGTGGAACGCAATCTGTTCCGCCGGGCCGATCAGGATACGAAGAGCTTCGTCGACGAAACACGGATCAGCATCCTGCGGTCGAAGGACTAGCGGCGGTCGTCGCGGCGAAGGTTGTTCGGCGTGACTCCCCGCGTCCGCTTCATGGTTGCGGTCATATGGCTGTTGCTGGAAAAGCCGGCGGCTTTGGCCACCGCGGCGAAAGGCATGTCGGTTGTCTTGGTAAGCCGCTCGACAAGGGCAAGCCTTTGCGTGACGACATATTGGTGGGGCGCCTGGCCGGACGTTTGCCGGAAGGCGCGCAGGAAATGGCTGGGTGAAAGTCCGGCCAGTTCGGCAAGGCGACCGACGGACAGGCTCTCCGAAAGATTGGCATGGATGTAGTCCGTCACGGCGCGCCATGCCCTGGGTGAAAGACCGCCGCTGAGCAGAGGGCGCGGCCGAGCGCTGAAGGACGAATAGCTGCGCAACAGGTGAGTGCCAAACAGCGTGATCAATGCGTCAAAGCAGAGGTCGTTCGCGGCTTCGCCGCGCTGGAATTCGGCGCGGATCAGATTGGCGAGCAACAGCGCCTGCTGGTCGACGAAGCCTGGCCTGGGCGGCTGGAACTCGAAATCCTCGTTCTGAAACTCCGCTCCGGCGAGCTGAGCCAGACGGTGTTGGTCGTGCGCGACGAGCAGGTTCTCCTTCGCGACGCGCCAGCGCGCGAACAGATCAGCCTCGGCCGGTACGACCTCGATCGTCCCGACCGGCGCCAGCGTGACCGTCTTGCGGCTGCTGTTGAGAGCGATCTCGCGATTGGGCTGCGGCGTGAACATCACCAGCGCTATATGCGCCGGCGCCCTGAAGGCGATTTCGTTCGGGCCCGTCCGCGTTCGTGTGACAGCGCCGCTTTCCGTGCCGAATTTGGGACCCCAGGCGTCCGGAACGCAAGCTAGCAACGCTGGCAAGTCCTTCCTCCACAACATCAGTTCAGCGGATGCCGGCCACGTCATCCTCGGCGCAACACTCGCTCGATCAATCATTGGCACGCTATCAGAAAGCGATCATGTTGTCGAAATACCACCCAGTTTCACCGCGTGTATCGCGCCCGGTTGATGAAACGGCATCAATCATCGGGCAAGGGATAGACTCGATACGAGAGGTGCCTTCACGATCGCGGCTTCCCTTCGCAAGGGCGGCACGTGACGGGAGTTCAAACCGTTGGCGCCCCAGCAGCACGAAGGAGAAAGAAGATGATCGATCACAGCATCCAGGGGAAGACCGTCATCATCGCCGGCGGCGCGAAAAATCTCGGCGGCCTGCTCGCGCGAGACCTTGCGGTGCATGGCGCGAAAGCCGTCGCGATCCACTACAATAGCGCTGCGACGAAGCCGGCCGCCGACGAGACCGTGAAGGCCATCAATGCTGCCGGCGCCAAGGGCGTAGCCTTTCAAGGCGACCTCACCAGCGCCGCCGCCGTCGAGAAACTGTTTGCCGAAACCGTTGCCGCCATCGGCAGGCCGGATATCGCCGTCAATACCGTCGGCAAGGTGCTCAAGAAGCCGATGGCCGAGATCACCGAAGCTGAATTCGACGAGATGAGCGCGGTAAATTCGAAGTCGGCTTTCTTTTTCCTCAAGGAAGCGGGCAAGACGCTCAACGACAATGGCAAGATCTGCACCCTGGTCACGTCCCTGCTGGGGGCGTTCACGCCGTTCTATGCAGCCTATGCTGGCATGAAAGCGCCGGTCGAACACTTTACGCGCGCCGCGGCCAAGGAGTTCGGCGCGCGGGGCATTTCGGTGACGGCGATCGGCCCCGGTCCGATGGACACGCCGTTCTTCTACCCGGCCGAAGGCGCCGATGCGGTCGCCTATCACAAGACCGCGGCAGCCCTGTCGAAGTTGACCAGGACGGGTCTCACCGATATCCAGGACATCGTGCCCTGGATTCGCTTCATGGTGTCCGACGGCTGGTGGATGACGGGTCAGACCATTCTCGTCAACGGCGGCTACACCACGAAGTGACGCGTCCGCCAGCCAGATCCCTGGTTGGCGTCGCAGTTCGAGCTGATCGGAACGTGCCAGGGTTCCTGGCACGGGAGTCACATGCCGTCAGAGCCTGAAGCTCATTGTGACGTCAACCGGGGGGCACTCGGATGGATGGCTACAATGACCTGCATCAGAGCCACGAGATCTTCGTCCACATCCGCATCATCGTCGGAATGATCCTGGGCATAAGCCTTGCCCGCCTCGTCAGCGGCGTGACGCGGTTCATTCAGCACCCCGGAAAGGAGAGGATCAACCTCCTCCATATTGGATGGGCCATCTTCCTGTTCCTCGCCATCATCCACTTCTGGTGGTTCGAATTCGCGCTGTCCAAGATCGAGCGATGGACGTTCGAGAGCTATTTTCTCATCATCTGCTACGCCGTGGTGTTCGTCATGCTGTCCGCAATGGTGTTTCCGGACAACATCGGGGAACATGAGGGGCTGAAGGAGTATTTTTGGAATCGCAGGGCCGTATTCTACGTTCTCCTTTTGATTCTGTTTTCAGTTGATGTTTTCGACACGCTCCTGAAAGGAGCGAACTACTACAAGCAATTCTATGGCTGGTATTATCCGGTAAGGCAGAGCCTCCTGATCGGCGGGACAATAGGGGCGCTGCTTACGGCTTCCGAACGATACCACGTTTCGTTCGTCGCCTTTGCGTTGGCAATCCAGATTATCTGGGTCGCCAGTTTGTTCGACGTGCTAGGTCCGGACTGAACGGGTCGAAGGCGCCGCCAGCCTTAGCCGGGACATTCAGCCATTGAAATCAGGCGGATGCCGAATATGGCGTCGACGCGATCCGGCGAGAATTTGGAGCTTCGGTTCTGATTCAATCAGAAGCGAATATGTTCTACTCTGTCTTCCTTCGGGGCCGCGCATGACGATCTTCAGAATGTCATCCGGCAGCAGCCGCTTCAGCGCTTGGCTTCGTCCTGTCGTGCACGGCCTGATATCGCGCTTCGCGTTTATACCCGAAAAGGTAGCTTAAAAAGGCACATCCCTGGAACTACCATTCGGTGCCGAACCCTAGCGCATTTTTCCGGAGCCCCCTGAGCGGTCCCGCCGCCCGGCCAGGGCCGTTCACTGAGCCTGGCACGAAAGGTAGGGCAATCGTGCTGTCCAACAAAGTGCTGACACACATCTATCGCGGCCGTGACCAGGCACGGAAGGGCCAAGGTTGCCGCGTGCTGGTCCGCGGCAACAAGAACCGGTGCCTTGTTGAATTCACGGACGGATTCCGCTTGATGACAAACCGAAACACGCTTCGAACGATCAAGCCGACCAAGTCAGCGCGGCTCCGCTGAGCGCCAAGGCGCAGTACCGCCGAAGTCGCCCCCCATCGAACTGCTTCACGTTTCTGCACGCGAATGCCGTAGTTTCCCGGGGAAGAACGGGAGCAGCCGCGGTGTTAGCAATGTCAAAGAACCGGGGCCCGGTACATTTTCAGCGCGGCAAGCCTTTCCCGATTCGGTCCCCCCAAAGCCCATCCAATTAATTGCTCGTTTCGATCCGCATTCAAAAAATTATCTCGAGGGATCATGGGACGCCGTTGGTCTGACCTCGACATCGACGATCTCAAGCGAATGGCGCGTAGCGATTACCCCGCACAAAGCATCGCACGGATGCTGCATCGATCTCCTGGTGGTGTCATCGCGAAGGCGCACGAGCTGAAGATTTCCCTTCAGTCTCATCACCGGCTGCTTCCCCGCGGATTCAAGCGGCCCCGGCCACGCGGGTTTCCGCTCACCTGAGCCGCAGCGTCATCCCTGATGTTACGAAGCGACTCGTCCTGTCGCGAAGCGCGGCGCGGAGACGAGTGGGAACCGCTCCAGTCGTAACGGTTCCACATATCCGGATATATTGTCGCACCCGGCTTTATTTACGCGGTGCGCATTAAATGTGATTAGATGTCGCGCAACTTCTGATTTAATGCTTTGTTGTTGGGTGGATTAAATCTATTCGTTCGTTTCATGCTGCAAGAAAGAGATTCGGATACTCAACTCAGAAGAGCCCGACCCGATGGCCGAATCCCAATCCGCTTCTGATCGGCGCAATTTCCTGGCAGCATGCGGGAAATTCGCGATGATTTGCGCAACGGCAACAGCGACGTAGGAGGGTAATCGAGACGGGGCCTGTAGCCGCAAAATACGCGGCCTGAATTTGCCGGCGGGCGCAGTGCATAATGCCGTCATTTAATTGTCATTTATTTTCGTGCTTCGCGGAATTCGATTCCGTCGCTCAGCTTTCGTCGACATCATTATCCCGGTGCCAAGGAGGAAAATATGGCGAATACGATTCAAATCGAAGGCCAGGCCGCTCAGCAATTGTTGGGAACTGAAGGGTTTTTCCCAGATTCCCGGGCCTTCGATTGGCTTTCCCTCATCGATCCCATCAACAGTTTGATCATTGGCACCAGACACGACGATGTCCTTGCCGCACAGGCTGACGGCGACATTGTCTTGGGCCTTGCCGGCGATGATCATTTGAGCAGCGCATTCAACCGGACCGCGTTGATCGGCGGTCGCGGCGATGACACTTTGACAACCAATGTTGTCGTCCCGCAGGGCGATTTGCACGGACTTGCCATTCAATTCGGCGGGGCAGGCAACGACCACCTCGATGGGACCGTCACCCTTCAGGGTGAGAGCCCGCCTCAGAGCACCGAGAAGACCGCAGATGTGCTGCTCGATGGCGGCAGCGGAAACGACACTATCAACGCCACGGCCAATGTGGAGCTTGCTGTCTTCGGAAGCGTAACGGTCAGCACCGATGTGTTCGGCGGAAGCGGCGATGACACCATTCATGCCCTGGCAGATGGCCGTAACGTTCTCGGAAACAGTATCGCCATGAACACCGTCGATGGCGGCTCCGGCGATGACCACGTCACGGCTCATGCCGAAACAGAATTCGCTGCGCTTCACGGCAGCGCCAGTAACGTACTCTTCGGCGGTGACGGCAACGACGTGCTGGACGCGAGCGCTGTAGGACGATCCAATTCCACCGACCTGGTAACAAACGAGCTTCACGGTGGCCGGGGCGACGACGTATTGCACGCTTTCAATGTGACAGACTCAAACAGCGCCACGCCGGTCGGCATCAACCAGCTTTGGGGCGATGACGGCAACGACACCCTCGAGGCGACTCATTCCACCGATGGGGAGAACACCGTTACAGATCTCACGAATTATCTGGACGGCGGGAGAGGCAACGACACCTTGATTGCGAACGCCACCGCGCTTGGTCAAGTTGTTCGCGCACTCAATCAACTCGAGGGAGGTAGCGGAAACGACAGCCTCACGGCACATCTCGACGCGGTAGCCGACGGAAGGTTTGGTCCCCCCGGGGCGGATCTCTACGATGTCGCGAATGTCCTGAATGGCGGGGCCGGAGATGATCAGCTCACCGCGTTTCTTTCGGCAACGCCCAAGCCCGGCGTTACGGACAACTCTGTTGCCGAGAACCGCCTGGATGGCGGCGCTGGAAACGATGTCCTGACGGCGACCGTTGCGCCTGGTTCGCTCGGATCGAACTTCCTCAGCGGCGGTGCGGGCAATGATCAACTCACGGTTTTTGGCGGGTCAGGAAATGTCCTTGATGGCGGCGATGGCAACGACAGGCTCACAAGCGGCATCGGGAACGACAATATGCTTGGCGAACGCGGCGCGGATACGTTCGTCTTTGCCGCCTCGAGCGGGCATGACACGGCCGATTTCCAAGCAGGGCGAGACAAGATCGACCTCACGGCTTTGGCAGCGAACAACATCCACGATCTTGGCGACTTGAATATCGAGGTGACCGGCGGAAACACCATCATTCACTTTGATGCCAATAATGACCTCACCATCGCGGGCGTTCAGAACCTCAGCGCAAGTGATTTCTGGTTCGCGTAGCTGACTGGCGCGGTTCATTATCGGAAAACGGCCTGCGGGCCATCGCGATGTCTGCTTTTAGCTCGATAAGCCGACATCGCCAGCTCAATCGCGGCCGTGCGGCGGTTTCGTCGTGACGCGCCTTTCGTAACTTCCCGCTCATGGCTAGGTGGAAGCGCTCTAGCATTACAGTTGTCTTTTTGTTTTGAAGTGCGCGCGCTGGGCGGCGGCCTGGTGAGCTCTACGCCAAAGTGACCATGCGATGATGTGTGCGGGTTGGATTCGCTTTCGAGCGAGTCTGATGGCGATGCGTCGGACTTCCTGGATTGACCAACGGATCAATGACGCCGTGGCGACGCATTGGTTTTTGCCGGAGTTCGGCGTTTCGTTTTTTTGGGCGGCAGCGGATTGGCGCGATGACGGATTGCCGCCATCATGGCGAAGGCGAGCATCACCAGGGAGACGTGGCGATGCCAGCCATGCCAGGATCTGCTTTCGTTGTGATCGAGCCCGAACTCGTTTTTCGCGGTTTCAAAGCTGTCCTCGATCGCCCAGCGATGGCCTTCGACCGCGACCAGC
>NZ_JBEGDB010000160.1:0-17715 GCF_043638955.1 Bradyrhizobium sp. 31Argb
GACGAAACAATCCACGAGATCTTCCTAGCCGACCAGATCAGCCCTCAGTGCGTGGTCGCCGGATGACGCTCACGATCTTCTTCGCTTTGTCGTCGGGATCGCTGATCCGGATGCCGCCCGGCGGCGGCCGCAGATAGCCGTGGAAATCGTTGATCGCGAGGATCCGCAGATCGACGGGCGAGGCGGTTTGAGCCTGGCAAGGTGCGAGGACAAATCCGGCCAGCAGCGCCAGCGCTGCAAGGATGTGATGGGTTCTCATGAGGCGAATATGGATAAGCGCGGCAACGATTTTGCGAGGTTCCGGTTCAATTCTGCTTGCGCGCAAAGAATGCCTTGAAGGCGGAGACTGCTTCCTTGGAGCGCATCCGCTCGCTGAACAGATGAGCCTCCTGGTCGATGCGCCGGGTCATGTCCTCCGGCGGCAATTTTATCAGCTTGCGGGCGATTGCGACCGCCTCGGCCGGCAGCGCGCAGATCTCGCGCGCCACTTTCCGCGCTTCCGCTTCCGTATGGCCTGGGGCCACCACCGCGTTGACGAAGCCGGCGACGCGGGCGTCCATGGTGCGGCCCATCACCAGCATCTCGAAGGCGCGCTGGTGCCCCATCGTGCGCGGCATCAGGAGGCTCGAGGCGCCCTCGGGCACCAGCCCCAGATGGATGAACGGCGTCGAGAAGGTCGCGGTGCTGCTGGCGAGCACGTAGTCGCAGTGGAACAGCATGGTGGTGCCGATGCCGATCGCGACCCCGTCGACGGCGGCGATGATCGGCTTGACGTTGTGCGCCAGCGAATAGAGGAACTTGACCGCGCCGGAGGTGCGCACCGCGTCGGGATTGGCGGTGCCCTGCTTCAGGAAATCCTCGACATCGTGGCCCGCGGTGAACACGCCCGAGCCGCCGGTGATGATGAGGCAGCGGATGTTCGGATTGTTCTGCGCGGTGTCGACCGCATCGCTCATCGCGCGATACATCTCCTCGGTGATCGCGTTCTTCTTCTCGGGCCGACGCATCGTGATCACGCGCGTTGCGGCTTCGTCTGATACGATGAGGTGCCCGGTCATCAAGCAGTCCCTTGCGGAGGCGGCCACGTTGCCGCCAGCGAACACCTCGCTATCTTACATGATCTCCGTCCGGCTCCCAATGTCCCTCACGGCTTTCCCACGCTCTTGTCATTCCGGGGTGCGTCAGGATCACGCAGGCGCGGAATCTATCGGGCCATGGGCGGAGGCGGCGGAAATGGATTCCGGGCTCGCGCTTCGCGCGCCCCGGAATGACGGAAGAAAATGCGGAATCCGTATAGGGTGGGCAAAGCGGAGCGTGCCCACCATCACGGGCGGAGTGTGAGATGGTGGGCACGGCGCTTCGCGCCTTTGCCCACCCTACAGGATGATGCGCCGCTTACCCCAACAACACCGCGTCTGCGCCGTTGATGGCCTCGGCGCTGTCGGTGACCGTCTTCTCGAGCGACGGTGCCTGGACCGTGACGTTCTCGGCGAAGAAGCGGGCCAGCGCGATATAGCGCTGCGGGTCGCCGGCCTCGCCGCCGCCTTTCACGGCGAGCGCTTCGCCGGCGAGCATGCAGCCGCCGAGCGTCGCACCGAACAGGCGCAGGTAAGGCGTGGCGCCGGCGAGCGCATCGTTCGGCGCCGAGGCGAGGCGCTCGAGCAGCCAGCGGCTCGCGCGCTCGAGGGCGCCGAGCGCATCGCGCAATTTGGCGCCGGTGGTGCCGAACGCGGGATCGTTGGAGGTTTCCACCTGCTTGACGATGGCGGAGAGCTCTTCGAGCAGCGCCCAGACCGAGGCGCCGCCATTGGCTCCGAGCTTGCGGGTGACGAGGTCGATCGACTGGATGCCGTTGGTGCCCTCATAGATCGCGGTGATGCGCGCGTCGCGATAATGCTGGGCCGCGCCGGTCTCCTCGATGAAGCCCATGCCGCCATGCACCTGCACGCCGAGATAGGCGACCTCGTTGCCGATGTCGGTGGAGAAGGCTTTCGCGATCGGCGTCAAGAGCGCGCCGCGTGCGGCGGCGTCGCTGCGCACCTTCGGATCCTTCGCGCGCGTGGAAATATCGAGTGCGACTGCGGTGGCGTAGCAGATCGCGCGCGCGGCAGCCGTCATGGCGCGCATCTGCATCAGCATGCGCTTGACGTCGGGATGCGCGATGATCGGATCCGAGCCCTCGCTCTTGCTGCCGACGGCGCGGCCCTGGCGGCGTTCCTGGGCATAGGCGAGCGCCTGCTGGTAGGCGCGGTCGGCAAGGCCGACGCCTTCGAGGCCGACCGCGAGCCGGGCCTGGTTCATCATCGTGAACATGCATCGCATGCCCTGGTTCTCTTCGCCGATCAGATAGCCGATGGCGCCGCCATGGTCGCCCATGGTCATGGTGCAGGTCGGGGAGGCGTGCATGCCGAGCTTGTGCTCGACTCCAGAGGGATAGATATCGTTGCGTGCGCCGAGCGAGCCGTCGGGATTGACCAGGAATTTCGGGATCAGGAACAGCGAGATGCCCTTGGTGCCCGCGGGTGCATCGGGCAGGCGGGCGAGCACGAAATGAACGATGTTATCGGTCATGTCGTGGTCGCCATAGGTGATGAAGATCTTGGTGCCCTTGATACGGTAGGTGCCGTCACCGGCGCGCTCGGCGCGGGTGCGCAGTGCGCCGACATCGGAGCCCGCCTGCGGCTCGGTGAGCTGCATCGTGCCGGTCCACTCGCCGGAGACGAGCTTGGCAAGGTAGATCTTCTTCAGCTCGTCGCTGCCATGGGCGTCCAGTGCCTCGATCGCGGAGAGCGTGAGCAGCGGGCAGAGGCCGAACGCCGAATTCGACGCGCTCCAGATCTCGGTGCAGGCGGCATTGATCGCGAGCGGCAGGCCCTGGCCGCCGAACGCTTCCGGGCCCGACACCGCGTTCCAGCCCGCGGCCGCCCAGCGCTGATAGGCGTCGGGCCAGCCCGGCGCGGTCGTCACCTTGCCGTCCGCGAGCTTGACGCCGTTCTGGTCGCCAACCCGGTTGAGCGGCGCCAGGACGTCGCCTGCGAACTTGCCGGCTTCTTCCAGCACCGGCTGGGCGATGTCGCCGTCGAAATCGCCGTAATGGCCGGCGGCGAGGGCGGCCTTCAGTCCGGCACCATGGTTAAGGGCAAGCAGGATGTCGTCGATCGGCGCGCGGTAGGTCATGGCGTTACTCCCCGAGGGAACATTGGCGCCGTCTTCCCACGAAACCATGCTTCCCTCAACCGTCCGGATAACCGAATTGAGGGGGAGAAACAGTTGAAATGGTCCGACTCCCTCTATAGACCGGCGTTACCAGACCGAGAGGGCTGCGGCTATGTTCCGCGCCCTCCGGACCTGGAATTGGGGCGTAGCCAAGCGGTAAGGCAGCGGATTTTGATTCCGCCATTCGGAGGTTCGATCCCTCCCGCCCCAGCCAATTGAAATCACTCGGCAATCGCGCTTTGTTCAGGGACTTCATTCTGAACGGGTTTTAGCTGCCCATTCCGAACGTCTGTCGCCATTTCGTTCGCCAGCCTGTGCGCGTGCCGTTTGCGGGTTGCTGCGAGCACGCGCTTCTCTCGGTGCGCTTCGCCTAGCCGATGTAGCTCTGCTGCGTTCGGCGTGCTGACAGTGCGCGACCCTGTCCGTCGGTCAGCTCTGTCTCCTCCAGTTCGGTCATGCCGCCGTGCCGGCAGGCGTCAAACGTGACGTGCGATGGCAATCCCAGCTTCACACGCAAGCGCTGCACCTTGTGTTGCATCGTGCTGAAACCGAACGGCTTGGCCTTACCTTCCTCGACCTCGTACAGGATCATCGGGGTGCCGAGACGCTTCAAGTGCGACAGCACCTCCTCAGCTTCCTCATAAAACTTGACGTCGCCATCTTCGAGCGGATGGTCGACGATTTCGCCCGTCTTGTGATGGTCGATGCAGCCATGTGCAAAGGTGTAGACCTCGTCTCGCGTCACGGCCGGCTTTTTCTTTTTCACACGGGTCTTCATGGTGACGCCGACCCAGGGGTTCGGAACGTCCTTCGGAAATTCGTCCGGGAAGAGGCGGCGGAAGCAGAGCACGCGCGAACTGGACGGCCCCTAGTCAACGAGCCGCCACAGTTTTAGGTGCCGTCGCAGGGAGCAGGTCGGTCACGGCATTAGCGCGCTGACCATGGCCATACCAACGACGGTTGCGGCTTTTTGGCTTGCGGGCGGGCCGGGGTTGGCGCCGGCTTTTGCGCCTGGGCGACATTGGCCGACCGCCGCGGACGCGGCAGTGGTATTCCGGGCATAACCTTTGGCTCTTCGGGGCTCAGCTTTGGCTCTTCAGGCATCACCTTTGGCGCTGAAGCGTTGGCGATCACGCGGGCAAGTTGTTCCTGGCTTGCGTTGAGGCGCTCGGTGAGCGTCTGGCTTTCGCGCGCCATCTGGATCTGGATCGCCTTGATCTCATCGATGACACTGTTGTTACGTGCCATTTCTTCCTGGCTCGCCTTGAGTTGGCTCGCGACATTTTCATTGTCGCGGACCAATTGTTCTTGCCTCTCCTTGAGCTGTTCGACCGCTTGCCTCAAGGCAGCGAGGTCGCGCGTCATCGGCTGGAGCTGCTGCGCCAAGTCGGAAGACAGGGCGACGGCAGACGGCGCGGCGTCTTTCGGCGCGACTGCTTCCGGCGGGGCCTGCGTCAGAGGTGCTGGGCCCGAGGAGGCCATCATCGCCGTATGAGCGGAGGACGACCACCACCAAGCGGCAACACCAATGGATGCTGCCAACAGAGAGCAGACGAAAGCCACATAGCGCCAATTCGCCAATTGATGAATCGTTGCCGGCGGGGCGCGAGACGTCTTCATGCTGGTCGGCGGGGCCGAAGGACTGACTCCCGCTTCGAGCGCCAGGTTCGAAAGCTGCTCCGCGATCTGCCGTTCCGCGAGCCTGTCGTCCAGCGTGGAATCCATTGGTGCTCCGTGTCCAAAATACAATGGCACCCGTGAGAGCGATCCGCGCATCTGCGCTAGCTAACGTTCAACGGGACGCAGACGGTTTTTGATCTACGAAGGTTCCCAGGGATGGGCATGCAGCTGCATGTCACGTTCGTCTTTTTTACCAGCTCGCCCCGAACTGTACCGGCGTTTTTAACGCAGCCGAGGAGCGGAACTATCTTCACGGCCGGAAATACGGAATGAACCCTGACCCTTCACGACCGTGCCGCGTTTCGTCGCTTAGAACAGCCTAGGAAGGTCAAATATGCTTTATCTTTCAATGGGAGTTGACTGACATTCTCTCCGCGCGGCGTCAACTCGCTGCAGAGCCGGAATGTTCGGGTCGGGGGCGAGTCGCTTCCCCCACGCCTTCCGATTATTTTCCACGCCAGCCTACGATCTTGTGAGATTTCATACGCTTGATGCAGCGCGAGCGGCTGTAGCGCGAAGCAAGCTATTTTCTCGGGTGGTCTATCAAGTTCCGCTGGCTAGTGCGCCGCGTTCCGCACGGCACGCGTCGACTCTGAACACGGCTTGACGCGTCGTAACAAATTAGTCTACTTATGCAAGTGACGGTTGGCCGGGTGGCAACCTGCTTTTGCCGGGGACGCCCCGAGCATTCGGATGATCGAGCGCCAGAGGAGCGACGTTGGAGGCGATCAGGATCGAGCGGCGTGACAACATCGCGCATGTCACATTGAATCGGCCCGCGGTGAAGAACGCCGTGACGCTGGCGATGTGGCGTGACTTGTCCGAAATCTTCGCGCGCTTTGCCGGCGACCGGCACGTCCGCGCGGTCGTGCTCAGGGGTGAAGGCAGGGATTTCTCCGTCGGGGCCGATATCAGCGAGTTTGACACGATCCGGGACGACAGGCGCAAGAGTGCCGACTACGAGGTCGCGGTCGATGCCTGTTCCGGCGCGATCGCAGCGCTGGGAAAGCCTGTCGTCGCAGCCATTTCCGGCTATTGTCTCGGTGGCGGCTGCCATCTCGCGCTGGCCTGCGACTTCCGCTTCGCGGATCTGACCGCAACTATCGGGATCCCGTCCGCCAAGCTCTCCATCATCTACGGCGTTCACAGCGTGCAGCGGCTGCTGGCGCTGACCGGCCTCGCGAACGCCAGACGCGTTCTCTATTCCGGCGATCGCTATCCGGCCGAGCAGGCGATGTCGATGGGACTGATCGACGAGATCCATGACGATGCCGTGCTTGCGGCCGAACGATTTTTGCAGCGCCTCGCCGCCAATGCGCCGCTCTCGATCGCGGGCGCCAAATACATGCTGAACGGGATTTCGATGGGCGCCGGGGCTCTTGATTTGACGAAGGCGCAGCAGCTCATCGATGCTGCATCCGACAGCGAGGACTTCAAAGAAGGCCGAAGAGCCTTCGCGGAAAAAAGGCCTCCGCGGTTTCGCGGCGCATGAGAATGGCCGAGCGGGGAAGGAAACCAGCCTTGGAGGGCGAGCGCGATGAAGCCTGCCAAGTTTGACTATGTCGCGCCGACGACAGTGGATGGCGCGGTCGAAGCGCTGCGTGCGGCCAATGGCGAAGGAAAGGTCCTCGCCGGCGGCCAAAGCCTGCTGCCGCTGCTGAATTTCCGGATGGCGCGGCCGGCAGTGCTTGTCGATCTCAACGGCATCAAGGAGCTGTCGTTCATCGAGCTGCGAGGTGATCGCGTCGCGATCGGCGCGTTGACGCGGCATCGCGAGATCGAGCAGTCGCCGCTGATTGCCTCAAAACTGCCGGTGATGGCAGCGGCCATGCGGCATGTGGCGCACCTTGCGATCCGCAATCGCGGCACCATCGGCGGCAGCCTGTCGCATGCCGATCCCGCGGCCGAGTTGCCGATGCTGTCCCTGTTCTATGGCGCCGAACTCAGCGTTCACGGCCCGTCGGGCCGGCGTGCCATCGCTGCGGAAGACTTCTTCGTCGACGCGCTGACCAATTGCCTGGAGCCGGAGGAGATCGTGGTGGAGATCGAATTTCCGATCCTGCAACACAACGGCTGCGCATTCGAGGAGGCGGCGCGCCGTTTCGGCGATTTCGCGCTTGCAAGCATCGCCGTCTCGGTGCGGCGGAGCGAGGCCAGAATTGACGACGCGCGCGTTGCGGTAATGGGCGTCGCTGATACGCCGCTCCGGCTCAGGGAAGTGGAACGAGAGCTTGGTGCGATCGAGGTCAATGACCAAACACCGGATCGATTTGCGGAACTCGTGACGGCCAGCGTTTCCGCCAATGGCGACCTTCACGCATCGGCCGAGTACCGCCAGCATTTGCTGGGACAGTTGGCAAGGCGCGCCATGCAGACGGCATTGAGTGAGGTGATCCGATGAGCACGAACGTATCGGTGACCGTCAACGGCACGACATACGACATCGCGGACGTCGAGCCGCGCCTGCTGCTGTCGGACTTCCTGCGCGACACACTCGGACTGACGGGGACGCATGTCGGTTGTGAGCACGGGGTTTGCGGTGCCTGCACTGTGCTGATGAATGGCGACAGTGTGCGCTCCTGCCTGACGCTTGCCGTGCAGGCCAATGGCGCCGAGATCACGACGGTGGAGGGGCTCGGAACGCCGGAAATGCTCAATGTGCTGCAGGCCCAGTTTCGTGAGCACCACGGGCTTCAATGCGGCTTCTGCACGCCCGGGATGCTGATGACGGGCGAGGATCTGCTCCGGAAATATCCGCTCGCGACCGACGACGAGATCAGGGAAGGGCTGTCGGGCAATCTCTGCCGCTGCACCGGATATCAGAACATCGTCGCGGCGATCAGGAGTGCGGCTGCGCAGCGCGCGGAGAAAACATCATGAAGCTGAATTTCCTCGCCGCCGGACGTCTTCGCATGAAGAAGAGCATCTATGTCGCCGGCGCCGACCGCAGCGAAATGATCGATCTTCCCGTGAGTAGTGCCTTGATTCGGCACAAGCAGGGCAATGTGCTGTTCGATACCGGCTGTCACCCGTCCGTGGTCGACAATGTGGAGGAGCGCTGGGGTCCGCTCGCCAAGGTCATGAAGCCGCTGATGAGCGCGAACGAGACCTTGCTGCCGAGTCTCGCCTGCGTCGGGCTGGAGCCGGACGACATCGATATCGTCGTCAATTCCCATTTCCATCCTGATCATTGCGGCTGTAATCAGTTCTTCCGCAAGGCGACGATCCTCGCTCACACCAAGGAGATCGAAGCTGCTAAGGCGCCAGGCGCCGAAACCGCAGGCTACCTGCGCGCGGATTGGGACTACGGACAGCCGATCGAGCCGCTGAACGGCGAGAAGGATGTCTTCGGGGATTCCAGCGTCGTGCTGGTGCCGCTACCGGGCCATACGCCTGGCTCGCTCGGCGCGCTGGTGAGCCTCGACCGTGATGGTCAGTTCCTGCTCGCTTCGGATGCGGTCAGCCTGCGCCGAAATCTCGATGCCGATACTCCGCCCCGCAACACCTGGAATGTCGACGAGCAATTGAAGACGTTCGCGGAAGTGCGGCGGATCGAGAAGGCCGGCGCGGCAGTGATTTGCGGCCATGACGACCAGCAATGGCAGGGCCTGCGCAAGGGGAACGATGGCTATGAGTAGCGACAGGCGTGCTCAGCCGTCGGATGTGTTGCGTCCCCGGAACGTCGGCGCGCCCATCAAGCGCACGGAGGACCCACGCCTCTTGACCGGGCGCGGCGAATATTCAGCCGACCGCAAGCCGGACCGGCCGCTTCATGTCGCCTTTCTACGGAGCGGACAGCCGCATGCGCGGATCTCCCGCATCGACGCCACCGTCGCGCAGGCAGCGCCTGGCGTGGTCGCCGTGTTCACGGCGGATGGCATCGCGGGGGACTTCAAGCCGGTGATTCCGGTCTCGCGCATGCCGAATTATTACGCGACGCCGATCCTTCCTCTTGCTTCCGGCAAGGTCCGCTATGTCGGCGAGGCCGTTGCAGCCGTCATCGCCACCTCGCGCTATCTCGCGGAGGATGCGATCGAGTTGATCGAGGTCGACTATGAGCCGCTCGGCGCGATTTCGCGCGCAGAACTCGCGGTTGCCGATGACGCGCCGCTGTTGCACGAGGAGGCGGGCAGCAACGTCCTGATCGCGCGCGAATTCAAGAAGGGCGACGTTGCCGCTGATTTGAAGGCCGCCGCGGTGAAGGTCGGCGGTCGGTTTGAAATGACCCGCAAGGCGCCTCTTGCGATGGAGCCGCGCAGCTATACGGCCGAATACGAGAAGCGACGCGACGCCATCACGCTTTACACGTCGTCGAACATTCCCGGGATCGTCCGTGACGCAATTTCCGAGTCGCTCGGCCTTCCCGGTCATCGCCTGCGCGTGGTGGCGCCCGATGTTGGCGGAAGTTTCGGTTCGAAGGGCTCGCTCTATCCGGAGGAACTCCTGATCTGCATCGCGGCGCGCAAGCTCGGCCGCTCGCTCAAATGGACGGCGGATCGCCTGGAAGATGTCAGCAGCTCCAGCCAGGCCTTTGCCGAGATCGTCGATGCCGAAATGGGATTCGACGCAAACGGCGTTGCGACCTCGCTGCAGGCCGATGTCATCGGCGATGTCGGAGCCTATTCGATCTATCCGTGGACGTGCGGGCTCGAGCCGGTCCAGGTCGTCAGCTTCCTTCCCGGCCCCTACAAGATCGCCTCCTATCGGGGTGTCGTGCGCGGCGTCGCCACCTGCAAGCCGCCGACCGGTCCCTATCGCGGAGTAGGCCGGCCGATCTCCGCCTTCGTCACCGAACGTTTGATGGATCTTGGCGCGAGGGTGCTTGGCCTCGATCCGCTCGAGATCAGGCGCCGCAATCTGGTGCAGCCCGACGAATTCCCGTATCGGATTGCGTCCGGCATCATCTGGGACAAGACGGGTTTCGTCGAATGCCTGGACGCGGCTGCCGAGGCTGCCGGTTACGAACAGCTCCGCGCCCAACAAACAGATGCGCGCAAGCAGGGACGCCTGTTCGGCATCGGCATCGCCAGCTATGCCGAGTTGACCGGAATTGGTTCGCGGATCGCGGTGGCGCCGGGAATGCCGA
This sequence comes from Bradyrhizobium sp. 31Argb, assembly GCF_043638955.1. Classification (NCBI taxonomy): domain Bacteria; kingdom Pseudomonadati; phylum Pseudomonadota; class Alphaproteobacteria; order Hyphomicrobiales; family Nitrobacteraceae; genus Bradyrhizobium; species Bradyrhizobium sp. 31Argb. The sequence continues at coordinate 9,983 of NZ_JBEGDB010000160.1, forward strand.
TCAATACCGGCTCGGAGACGGCGAAGATCACCATTGACTCGACCGGCGCCATCACCGCGGCTTTCGGGGTCGCCTCTCACGGGCAGGGGCTCGAAACCACGCTGGCCCAGATCGTCGCCGACGATCTCGGCGCAAGGTTCGAGGATGTCCGCGTGATCCAGGGCGACAGCGATGAGGTGCCGATGTCGACCGGCACTTATGCGAGCCGGAGCGCCGTGCTAGGCGGCGGCGCGGCCAAGCATGCGTCGTTTCTGCTGCGGGACAAGATCAGGCGCGTCGCCTCGTATCTCCTGGAAGCCAATCAGGACGATATCGACGTCAGCGACGGCAAGGCCGTCGTCATCGGCACTGATCGCGCGGTGACGTTCAAGCAAGTCGCGAAGGCCGTCTATTCCGACATGAAGACCTTGCCGGTCGAAGCGCGCGAGGAATTGAGCGCGGCCTACACCTACGATCCCATCAATGGAACGACCGCGGCAGCCACCCACATCGCCGCGGTGGAGATCGACCCGGCGACGTGCTTCGTACGAATTCTGAAATACGTGGTCGCAGAGGATTGCGGGAAGATCATCAATCCGATGATCGTTGACGGCCAGGTGCATGGCGGCGTGGCGCAGGGCATCGGCGCGGCGCTGTTCGAGGAATTGATCTACGACGATGACGCTCAGCTCCTGAGCGCGAGCCTGGTCGACTACGTGATCCCCTCCGCACCCGAAGTGCCGGTCATGGACGTCGTCCATATCGAAAGCGAGTCGGCGGTGGCCGGCGGATTCCGCGGCATGGGCGAGGGCGGCACGATCGGCGCACCGGCTGCCGTCGCGAACGCGATCGCCGACGCGCTGTCGCCGCTCGATATCGATGTTTCCATTCTTCCGATGACTCCAGAACGCATCTTTCGGCTCCTGGAGCAGGCCAGGCTCAAATCAAGAGGACAAGCTGATGAGTGATCTCAAGGGACGTGTCGCCCTCGTGACGGGAGGCGGACGGGACGTCGGCGCCGCCATCTCGAAGATGCTGGCGGAAAAGGGCGCGAGCGTCGCGGTCAACTATCACAGCTCGAAGGCCGAGGCTGAGGCTGTTGTCGCCGAGATTGCAAAGAGCGGCGGCAAGGCCAAGGCCTATCAAGCGGATATTTCGGACGCCGACGTCGTCAGGAAAATGGTCGAGAGCATCAGGAGCGATTTCGGCGGACTCGACATCCTCGTCAACAACGCCGGATTGGTGTTCCGCAAGCGCTTCAGCGAAAGCACGCCCGAGGACTGGAAGAAGCAGATCGACACCTGCCTCTACGGCGCGCTGAACTGTTCCCACAGCGCCGGACCGCTGCTGGAGGCATCAGGTCGCGGCCGCATCATCTCCATCATGGGAGACTCCTCGCGGGTCGGCGAGTCCGGTCTTGCGCTCGCGGCCGCCGCGCGCGCCGGCACGATCGCGCTGATGAAATCGCTCGCCCGCGAATGGGGACGTTCGGGCGTCACCGCCAATTCGATCTCGCTCGGCCTTATCGAGACCGCACACGACAAGACATGGGTGGACGCCAACCGCGACAAGCTGGTCAAGGCCTACGCCATCCGCCGGCTGGGATTGCCGTCCGACGTTGCGCCGCTGGTGACGCTGCTCGCATCCGATGCCGGAAGCTGGATCACCGGACAGGTGATCAGCGTCAACGGTGGATACAGCATGGTCTAGGAGAACGACGATGCTGCAGGTTGATTTGATCGCGCCGATCGCAACTCTCCTCGATCGTCACGCCAAACAGCGGCCCGGGAACGTGGCGTATTCGGATTCGTCGCGGGAGGTGACGTATGCGAACCTCGCCGAACACACCGCTGCGATCGCGGCCAATCTGGCGAAGGCCGGGCTGAAGGAAAGCGGCAAGGTTGCGATCTATCTGCCGAACGGCGTCGACTGGATCGAAGCCTGCTTCGCGGCCTTGCGCGCCGGCGCGGTCGTGGTGCCCATCAGCTTCGATGCGGCGGAAGGCGAGATCAGCTATCGCCTGACCGATGCCGGCTGCAGTCTTGTCATCACCGCGGCCGCAAGGAAGGAGCTAATTGGCAAGATCTGCCGTGATGCCGGAATCTCGCCGACAATCATGTTTGCCGGCACCGACGCGGCGAAAGCGGGGATGGCGCTGGCTGACCTCGCAACAGGCAGCGCCGCCAGGCCACTCGATCCCGACGATATCGACCGTTCTTCCTTTATCATCTACACCTCCGGCACGACGGGCCGGGCCAAGGGCGTGTTGCTATCGCTGCGCAGTATGCTGTGGATCGCCGCCTCATGCTGGGCGCCGATCTGCGAGCTGACCGAGAAAGACGTCGTTCTGTCGCCGCTACCGCTGTTCCACTCCTATGGTCTCAATCTCTCGGTGCTCACCGTGCTCGCGGTCGGCGCGAGCGAGCACATCATGGAGAGGTTCTCGCCGCAGCAGGCGCTCGATCTCCTGCAGACCGGGAAATATTCCGTTCTGCCCGGCGTGCCGACGATGTTCCACTATCTCCTGCATCGTGCGCAGGAGACCGGCGTCGAACGCCTCGGGTCCATCCGCCTCTGCATCTCCGCCGGCGCCATCATGCCGGCGACGCTGAACAAGGCGCTCGAGGAGCACTTCAACACGCGGCTGCTCGATGGCTACGGCATCACCGAAACCTCCACTATGGTCACCATGAACTGGCTGCACGGCGCGAGGCCGATGGGCTCATGCGGGCTGCCTGTGCTCGGCCTCGCCGTGCGTATCGTCGATCCATCTTCGCTCGAGGATGTCGCTATCGGGGAGGAGGGCGAGCTGATCGTGCGCGGACCGAACCTGATGCGCGGTTATCACAACAAGCCCGCGGAGACGGCGTCCGCGTTGCGCAAGGGCTGGTACCATACGGGCGATCTCGCGAAATCGGACGCCAGCGGTTACCTCACGATCACGGGCCGCATCAAGGAGCTGATCATCCGCGGCGGCCAGAACATCGCGCCAGCGGAGATCGAGGAAGTCGTGGTGCGGCACCCGCAGGTGACCGATTGCGCGGTCGTCGGCATCAAGCACGCGACGCTCGGCGAAGTGCCGTGTCTGTTCGTCGTGGCCAAGACCAATGAGCTGGATGTTGCTTCGCTGATGGCCCACTGCAAGGCCCACCTCTCATCCTACAAGATCCCCGAAGCCACCCATCTCGTGTCGGAGATCCCGCGCACAAGCTCGGGGAAGATCATGCGCTTCAAGCTGGTCGAGGCGTTGGGCCGGGCGTAATCCGCCAATCAGGAGTCGACGGAGCGCGGTCCCAGGGCGCCAAAGGCCTTGGGATCGTAGGTCAGCTTGTAGCGCATGTCGGCGGCGACGATCGGCTGCTTGCAGCGGTCGCAATTCACCGATGCATGAAAAACGTGGCCGCAGGTGAGGTGGGTGAGCAGCAGCGGCGGCTTGCCTTTCGACAGCCAACGGTCGCCCCATTGCAGCATGGTGATGAAGGGGCCGTAGAGGTCACGCCCCATGTCGGTGAGGAGATATTCATAGCGATCGGGCGAGCTTTGATATTGCCTGCGGTAGAACACGCCGCTTGCGACAAGCCGGTTCAGCCGGTCGGTCAGAATATTCGGTGCGATCTCGAGCTCGGTCAGGATCTTGTCGTAGCGGCGATTGCCGAAGAAGCCCTCGCGCACGACCATAAAACTCCATTTGTCGCCGATGATCTCCAGCGCGCGCGACACCGAGCTCGGACGGCCGAGCGAGAAGCGGCTGCCGTCGGAGGCGCGCCTGGTGTTGCGGCCGGCCTTGGCCGGATGGCGCCCGGCGCCCGGCCCATCGCGATACTTCGCATCTCGTGCGGTGACGCGTTCGCCGCAATGCGAGCACGCAACGATCGGATGACTGTCGCAACCGCAGCTCATGTGGACCAGCGTCAGCGGCGCGGGCCTGCCGCCGGCAAGCCAGCGGTCGCCGAACTGCATCAGGGCGATGAAGCTCGGATAGAGATCAAAGCCCATCTTGGTCAGACGATATTCCTTGCGCAGCGACGATCCTGGCGCGACCTGCCGAAAGATCGCAAGCTGCGTCAGCTTGCGCAGGCGATCGGTCAGTGTCGCGCGGGGAATCCCGAGTGCCGTGCGAAAGGCCTCGAACGTCTGCGCGCCGAAGAACGCCTCGCGGATGATCAGGAACGCCCAGGCGTCGGAGACGATGTCGAGCGTGCGCGCGACCGAACAATTCCGCTCGCGCCGGGCGGTGCCGACCTGAGCTTTACCGGCCTGGGCTTTGCTCGCCTTCGCAGCCGGCCGGGCCGATGGCTTCGTCGTCTGGAGCTTCGCGGTGGCAGGCATTCCCTGGACAATCCGTCTGCGCAGCCGCCATTCGCGGGCCGCCTTCTAAAGTCGGGGCCCGTTTAACACATCGGCGCGATTGACTCCCTCGAAAAATCAGTCTAGTTACGCATGTAACAAAAGTCTAGTTATGCATGTAATAAGCGGATCGCACCGCGTCCATTTTCCCTGGGAGGAACCTCATGAAGGCCGGAGTGCAGAAATTCCTGGTCGCAGCCGCGGCGATAGTCGTTTTCGCAAACCCTGCCGGCGCCCAGAGCCTCGCGATGTCCGACGGTGCCGTGAAGATCGGCGTGCTCACGGATATGTCGGGCCAGTTCTCCCACGAGTCCGGCGAGGGAGCCGTGACGGCAGTGAAGATGGCTGTCGAGGACTTTGGCGGCAAGGTGCTGGGGAAACCGATCGAGGTGCTGGTCGCCGATCATCAGAACAAGCCGGACACGGCTTCCGGACTGGCGCGCAAATGGTTCGATGTCGATCACGTCGACATGGTCGCCAACCTGATCAATTCCTCGATCGCGCTCACCGTCTCCCAGCTAGCGAAAGAGAAGAACAGGATCGCCATCATCAACGGCTCGGGATCGTCGCGCCTCACCAATGATGCCTGCACGCCCAACAGCGTTCACTATGTCTACGACACCTACGCGCTCGCGCGCGGCACGGGCAGCGCGCTGCTGAAGGCCGGTCAGAAGAGCTGGTACTTCCTCACCGCGGACTACGCCTTTGGACATGCGCTGGAGGCCGATACCTCCGCGGTCGTGAAGGGCCTGGGTGGAGAGATCGTCGGGTTGACACGGTACCCGATCGAGACATTCGATCAATCCTCATTCCTGCTGCAAGCACAGGCGTCAAAGGCTCAGGTCATCGGCCTTGCGGGCTCGGGCACCGTCCTGGTGAATGCGATCAAATCCGCGCAGGAGTTCGGGATCACTAAGGGAGGGCAGACGCTTGCAGGATTGCTCGTCTGGATCACCGATATCAAGAGCCTCGGACTGAGCTCAGCGCAGGGGCTCGTGCTGACGAACGCCTTCTATTGGGATCGCGATGACGAGACGCGCGCATGGTCCAGGCGCTTCTTCGAGCGCATGAAGCGGATGCCGCACATGGGCGACGCCGGCGACTACTCCTCGACCATCCACTATCTCAAGGCGATCGAGGCGGCCGGCACCGACGAGGCCCAGGCCGTGATGAGCAGAATGCGGGAAATTCCAGTCAACGACTTCTTCGCCAAGAACGGCCGCATCCGCGAGGACGGGCGCATGGTGCACGACATGTATGTGTACGAGGTGAAGAAGCCGTCGGAGTCCAAGGGCGATTGGGATTACTACAAGCTCCGCGAGGTGATCCCCGGCGACCAGGCGTTCCGCCCGCTCAAGGACAGCGTCTGCCCGCTGGTCAAGAAGGGGTAAGTCTGGATGGATCAGGACGTCGCCGCCAATGGTCTCGCCACTCTAACCCGGGAGCCGATCCGTACCGGCGCCGACTATATCGCGAGCTTGAGGGGCCGGAAGCTCAGGGTTTATCTGATGGGCGAGGCGGTCACGGAGCCGGTCGACCATCCGATCATCCGGCCCTCGATCAACGCGGTGGCCGAAACCTACGACCTCGCCAACGACAATCCGGAACTTGCAGCGGCGCTCTCGCCATTGACCGGCGAGCGCATCAACCGCTTCCTGCATATCGCGACCAGCCCCGGTGATCTCGTGATGCAGAACAAGATGCAGCGCCGGCTCGGACAGTTGACGGGCACCTGCTTCCAGCGCTGCGTCGGCATGGACGCGCTGAACGCGCTGCATTCGGTGACCTATGATCTGGATCAGAAGCACGGCACCGGTTACCACGGCCGGTTCAAAGAGTTCCTGGCCCGGATCCAGAGGTCGAACCTCGTGATCGGCGGCGCGATGACCGACGTGAAGGGTGATCGTGGCAAGTCGCCTTCGGAGCAGGCCGATCCCGATCTCTTCGTCCACGTCACACGGCGCACGCTGCAGGGCGTCTATATCAGTGGCGCCAAGGCGCATCAGACCGGCTGCATAAACTCGCACTGGCTTATCATCATGCCGACGATGAGGCTGGAGGTGGACGACAAGGACTATGCGATCGTCGGCGCCGTGCCGGTGGATGCGAAAGGCATCACCTATATCTACGGCCGGCAATCCTGCGACACCCGTAGCGCCGAGGACGGCGACATCGACGCTGGCAATGCGCGGTTTGCCGGCCAGGAAGCAATGATCGTGTTCGAGGATGTGTTCATTCCCTTCGAGCACATCTTCATGGACAGCGAGGCGGAGTTCGCGGCCTCGCTGGTCGAGCGCTTCACCTGCTATCACCGTCGCAGCTATGTCTGCAAAACCGGCGTCGGCGATGTCCTGATCGGCGCGGCGGCGACGATTGCCGACTATAACGGTGTCGAACGCGCGTCCCATATCCGCAACAAGCTCGTCGAGATGACCCATCTCAACGAGACGATCTACGGCACAGGCGTCGCGGCGAGCCATCAGGGTACGGAGATGAAATCCGGCGCCTATCTGCCGGACGAGATGCTCGCGAACGTCTGCAAGCACCACGTCACGCGGCTGCCTTACGAGATCGGCCGGCTGGCGCAGGACCTCGCTGGCGGACTGATGGTGACCTTGCCGTCGGAGCGAGAGCTCAGGCATGAAACGGTCGGTCCGATGATCGAAAAGTACCTGAAGGGGCGGTCCGAGATCGCAACTGAAGACAGGATCCGCATTCTGCGCTTGGTGGAGAACATGACGCTCGGCAGGAATGCCGTGGGCTATCTGACCGAATCCATGCATGGGGCGGGTTCGCCGCAAGCCCAGCGCATCCAGATCGCCCGCGCGATGCAGATCGAGTTCAAGAAGGAACTGGCCAGGACACTGGCCGGCATCGCCTCCGCATCCCGCGCCGAGATCACCGACGATCTGGTGACCTACATGGCGAGGGTGTTCGCACCCGTTCCCGCCCGAGCGCGCACGCGCTGAGAGAACTCCAATGGCAATGACCATGAGCGGAGAGATCCAGCTTGCCGCCCCGAGGGTTGTGGTGTGGGCCAAGCTGAACGATCCTGAGGTTCTGAAAGCCTGTATTCCCGGCTGCGAGGAATTGGAGAAGACCGATGATCAGGGCTTTCGTGCGGTTGCCAGGATGAAGGTCGGCCCCGTGTCCGCGCGATTCAGAGGGAAGGTCGCCTTGAGCGATCTCGACCCGCCGAAAGGCTACAAGATTTCGGGAGAAGGTGAGGGTGGTGTGGCCGGCTTTGCGAAGGGCAGTGCCAAAGTCGATCTGCTCGAACGCGACGGCGGTACCCTGTTGAGCTATCACGTCGATGCACAGATCGGAGGGAAGCTAGGCCGTGTGGACTCTTGGGATTCTCAAATCAGATTGAACGTGATTCAAGGCTTTCTTTTAGGAGGAAGCCT
>NZ_JBEGDB010000161.1:0-17706 GCF_043638955.1 Bradyrhizobium sp. 31Argb
AGCGGGCTGCTCACGATCGTCTGAATTCGGCGCTCATGATCGCGCGAAATCGCTGCTCACCATCAGTGAAATATGCACCGATGGTGACGTTCAGGGGCGCAGCCGCCCCCATGGCCGGGTCTTCACCAGCCTTTCACACGACATCATCGTGCACGAAATGACTCACGCGTTGCTGGATGGTCTCCGGACGCGCTTTCGGCTGCCGACCCACCCGGATGTCTCGGCCTTCCACGAAGGATTTGCCGACCTTGTGGCAATCCTCATGCACTTCTCATATTCGGATGTCGTTCATGCCGCGATTGAGCGGTCGGGCGCCAAGCTTGAGACCGATGAGCTGCTTCTGTCACTCGCTTCCCAATTCGGACATGCCACAGGTTCTGGCGGACCGTTACGCTCAGCGATCACTCTCGCTGGCCCTGGGCAGCACGAGGAACGCAGCATCGAACGGTATGACAAGGCTGGAGACGAGCCACACGAGCGCGGTTCGCTTCTGGTAACTGCGATCTTCGAAGCATTCGCGACGGTACTGCGGCGGAAGACGAAACGGTACCTTCGCCAGGCGCGTCTGGCTCCCGGTGAAGCTCCCGGCCCGGAGCTCGCCGGGATTTTCGCGGACCAGGCAAGCACATTGGCATCGCAGTTTCTTTCAATTTGCATACGTGCCATCGACTACTGCCCGCCGTTCGACCTGCGTTTTGGCGAATATCTGCGAGCCCTGATCACTGCGGATTTCGATCTCGTTCAAGACGATCCCTTCGGCTATCGCGAGGCCATCATCGATTCGTTCGCGCGCCGCCGCATCTACGCCGATGACGTGCCGGACCTCGCGGAGGATTCTCTGCTGTGGCGACCGCCTGACAGAAAGATGGAACCGATCGAAGCCCTGCACTTCAAGGAGATGCGCTTCGCCGGCGATCCGGGACGAGCAGCCGATGAGACCGAGCTGCGACGCCAGGCCGAGGCACTTGGGGCCTATGTCATGCGGCCAGGATATGCACATGCGTTCGGCTGTGCCTTGCCAGGCGACAGCCGATTGGAGGGCGATCGCGTCGATCCGGCCGTTGTTGGTTCTATTCGATCCCTGCGTCGTGTCGGACCGGACCGGCAGGTCACCTTCGATACTGTAGCCGAGATCACCCAGCGGCGCTGGTGCAAGCAGAGCTCGAAAGCAACAAGTGAAGTTTTCGGCGGCTCTACCGTCATCCTGGGTCCGGATGGGCAAGTTCGCTACGTGATCCGCAAGAGCGTTACGGATCGACGCCGAATACAGGCACAAGCAGACTATCTTGACAGCAAAGGCGGCTCGAAAGGGTGGACGAAACGCGGAATGCGCCGTCACCTGCCACGATCGAGCAAATGCCATCTCTTCCAGCAGAATGTCGACGACGCCAGCAAGCAGCAACGAGGAGGAGGATAACATGTGCGATAGCGACCAGAAACTCCGCCAGGCTTTGATGAGAATCGCGGAGGTGGCTCAGACAGCCGTGGATAGCGGTCCGTATACGGACGAAGACGATAGCAAACCGCATGGCGAGACGACGCGAGGTTCCCATACCCACGCGGGTGGGAGAAACGCGCACTGTTCGATTAAGCAACTGCCCGATCGTCTGGTCGAGAAGGCCGCAAAGACCGCAATATCAATCAACCCCGTGAATCGGGTTAGCTTCGGCCCGATCGGCGCTGTGGCGCGCGGTCTGGTGCTCTCGCCGGCAGCGATTTCAGTTCTGGTTGGGAAGTATTGGGGCCCGCAGCAGCGGCAACTCACGGTCAGCTTTCTGGATGGCGGGCCAAGCGATCTGCGCCGCCGGATCATTCAGCACATGAATGCCTGGAACCAAACCGCCGGCATCTCGTTCGTGGAGACCCGCGGTGTCGGGAAGGTGCGTATCTCGCGGAATCAAGCCGGATATTGGTCCTATCTCGGCACCGACATTCTGCATATCCCCAGCAATCGGCCGACGCTGAACCTCCAGGGTTTCACGATGAACATGCCGGAACGCGAATTCCATCGTGTGGTTCGTCATGAAGCCGGGCACACGCTCGGCTTCCCGCATGAGCACATGCGTGAGGAGCTGGTTGCGCTCATAGATCCAGAGAAGGCGTACGATTTCTTCCTGCGCACACAGGGTTGGTCTCGCGAGATGGTGGACCAGCAGGTGCTGACACCGCTCAGCCAGGATACGATCATGGGCACCCCGCCGGACCAGGATTCGATCATGTGCTACCAGCTTCCGGGATCGATTACGAAAACCGGCGAGCCGATCCGGGGAGGCATAGACATCAACGCCACCGACGCCGCGTTCGCCGGGCGGATCTACCCGAAGGTGTCGGCTGAGCGTGCCCCGTCGATCCAGGCTGGGATGGGCCTCGCCGACGAATGGTCGCCATCGGAAGACGTGGAAGTGGACGACGAACTGGTGCAGTAACGCTTTGGCGCACCTTATCGAGATCCAGGCATGCGACGCCCCCCCCACCCGTGCTGCATGTGCGGGTGGGAGACTTGCTGCTGTTCGGGGCAACCGGCGGGCGCGTTCTGGAAGGCGGGACGACCGTCGAACTCGTGGGGGTCTTCTCGCCCGGCGTGGTCTCGGATGACGGCCGTCTGCTGAGCCCGGCCGGACCGCCGACCAGCGCGTTGTTTCGGGCGCTCCAATCCGGGCAAGCCCGCATCGAGGTGATCAGAGGGGATCCATGGCAGGCTACCCCGGAAACGCGGCAGATCGCGATTGTCGTCGCCGCCGCCTGACGATCAGCTATTGGGCGGAAAAGCTGTATATGCCCTGCCCGATCGTCGCATCATAGCGACGCAGCGCTGCAACCTTGCTCCGCCGGCAGTTCCTCGGCGTGCGGGTCGCCTGGGGCTGTCGCCCAGGCCAGTTCGACGAGTGTCACGATCCTTCGGCCTGCACCGTCAAGCTGGCAGACGATGAGGCCCTGATCCTCGATATAGGTCAGCAGACGTTGCGCGCGGCGTAACGAGTGTGAGCCATAGGCGCGCGCAATCGCTGCATCGCTGGGGCACGGCCAGCCCTCCTTCGCCGCGCGAGCGATCATCATGAAGACGCCCTGCATGTCCTCCGGCAAGATCGAGGCGCGGAGCGAGACGTCCTGCCACGCGTCATCCTCGACCAGATCGGAGCCGAGCCCGGCGCGGGCACGCGTCAGCATGCGGCGGAAGTCGTTGAGGTCCGGCACCGCCGAACCGAGGCCCTCTATCCGGCAGCGGACCACGAACTCCTGATAGAGGACACCGATGGCGCGGAAGCCCGCATCGGGTTCTGCAAGGACGGCGCTCAGGATACGGTCCACCTGCTCGCGCCGCTCGGCCAATTCCTCATCGCTGATTGGCACCTCAATCGCTTCGGGACGGATATCCGGGACCGCGGACTTCGCCGCCCTGAGCTGTTCGAGAAGATCCGGCGCCGGCCGGCGCTGCGGCCGGCCAGCCTCGGGCGGCGGCGCTGCCAGGATCACGGCGCGCGCGTCTTCCAGCGTCGCCTCCGGCAGCGGCAGCAGTCGCGGCGTCGCATTGCGCGCGTGGGTATCCGTCGGGCCAATGCGCAGCCCCAGGGGACGGCGGGACAGCGCCGGGCCCAGCGCCATGAATTGTCCACGCTCCAGGTCCCGGAAGGCCTCTGCCTGCCGCCGCTCCATGCCGAGAAGATCGGCAGCGCGCGCCATGTCGATATCAAGGAAAGTTCGGCCCATGAGGAAATTGGACGCCTCGGCCGCGACGTTCTTGGCGAGCTTCGCAAGTCGCTGGGTTGCGATGATCCCGGCAAGCCCACGCTTGCGGCCACGGCACATGAGGTTCGTCATGGCGCCGAGCGAGAGCTTGCGCGCCTCGTCCGAAACTTCCCCGGCGATCGCCGGCGCAAAGAGCTGCGCTTCATCCACCACCACAAGCATCGGATACCAGTGGTCGCGCTCGATGTCGAACAGGCCGCCGAGGAAGGCGGCGGCGCGGCGCATCTGGTTCTCTGCGTCCAGCCCCTCGAGATTAAGCACGGTGGAGACGCGATGGATGCGCGCCCGCTCGCCGGCAACCTGCAGGCCTCGCTCGGTATGGTCCTCGGCATCGATCACGAGATGACCGAAACGATCGGCCAGCGTCACGAAATCGCCTTCGGGGTCGATGATGGCCTGTTGCACCCAGGCGGCACTCTGTTCGAGCAGCCGGCGCAGCAGATGGGATTTGCCGGAGCCTGAATTGCCCTGCACCAGGAGGCGGGTCGCCAGCAATTCCTCGAGGTCCAGAACAGCCGGGGCGCCGGCCGTCGTGTGCCCCATCTCGATCGCAACGGTCATGTCCCGACTCAAACTCTCCTTGCGGAGAGCGGCTTATCAACCCGATCACAGCCCGTCGAGCGCCCCACGGCCAATCAGTCCGTCTTCCACACAGCGTCCACCGATAACACCGAATCGCGCGTTTCCGGCTTAGATCATGATCCGATTGGACGGAATCGGATCATGATCTCATCTCTTTGTTTGAGCATGATCTTTTCGGAAAACCGGTATCCACTTTTCCGGATCATGCTCTAATGCCCCTTGAGGTCGAAGCGCTTCAGCTTGCGGTGCAGGGTGGCGCGGCTGACGCCGAGCGCCTTCGCCGCGGCCGAGACATTGCCCTGCGCACGCGCCAACGCCCGCTGCAGCGCCGCGCGCTGCGCGTCACCGAGGTGCTCGCAGCGCCCTTCCCGACCATCGAGCAAGTCGGCGGCCGGAACCGGCCGGAGTGCGCGGTCGGGCGCAAGCCCCAAGGTGAGCCGCGCCGAACGCGTCGCGCCGATCACGAGATCGTCGCTGTCGATCGCCAACAAGCCGCCGCCATGGGCCTCGGTCGGTGGCGTCAGCACAATCCGGGCGTTCGCAAAGGCGCTGCGGAACAGCTCGGCCTCGATCCGCCGCGCCGCCTCGCCGGCAGCAAGCGCAATCAGGCTGGCGAAGGCGTCAGTGCGATCGGCACGGCACGAGGAGACATCGAGCACGCCGACGAGCCTTGCGTGCTCGTCATAGATCGGGGCCGCGGTGCAGCTCAGCAGCGTGTTGCGGGTGAAGAAATGCTGTTCGCGGTCAATGGTCAGGACGCGCTGCTCGACCAGGCAGGTGCCGATGCCATTGGTGCCCTCGTGCTCTTCGTTCCAGATCGCACCGGTCCACAAACCCCAGTCCTCGAAGGTGGAATCATCAGCCACGTGGCCGCGCCGCTCCAGCGGAATACCGTCGTGATTGGCGAGCAGCACGCAGCAGCCGGCGGCGCCCACCGCCTGGTACAGCCGGTCCATGCTGGCTTGCGCCGCGCGCAATAGCGGCGCGACCCGCTCCCGCGCCACTTGGAGCTCAGCCCCGGTCAGCCGTTGCGGCGGCCGTGTTCCGGCGGGATCAAGCTGATGCAATCGGGAAGACCGTCGCCATGACGCCACGAGCGCGGATCTCGCGGCCTGCCCGGCTTCGATCGCGGCCTCGACACGGGCCGCGTGATGAGCGAGCTTAAGCTCCTTCATCCCGCTGATACTCCCTCCCTTGACCCAATATTGGGGCATGCGGACCATGGCTTCCTTGACCTTCGTCAAAGTCAGTCACGGTAGGAGCTGGACCGCCATCGCGGGGCTCGCTGGCGTTTGATGCGTTCTTTTTACCCCGATTGGGGCCACTGCGCTCGGAACGCTTCCACCACCTTACGGCAATTGGGACGGCTCGACAATTAGTTCGACTTGCTGATCCGCACCAGGTCACGCGGATTGGCGTAGTCGAGCTGGAAGCGGGCACGCTCGTCCAGCATATCGGGGTCGAGGCTCTCTGAACGGAGCAACGACACCCGCTTCTCGCCTTCGATGCGTTCCTTCTTCAGCCGCTGCAACTCGGAGGTCAGCGCGATGATCTCCTGGTCGAGCTCCTGCCGGGCGTTCAGGCCGTATTTGCCGGTATAGGCATTGACGCCGAAATAGCCGATCATCAGGGCCGCCATCGTGTAGAGGGCGAGCCCGGTCAGGATCGACTTGAGGCGCGTGCGGGAGACCATGCCGCTAGCTTGGGATGCCGCGGTTAATGGACTCCTAAAACGAAATCACTTGTTGTGCTTTTCAACGTGGGCCGCGAACGCGTCGATATACTGCTGCAGCACCTGCCGCAGCGCGTCCTTGGTGACCTCGCCATCGGCGTCGAAGGCATCGCTGATCGCGTTCAGATAAATCTCCGGCTGCTGCAGGATCGGACCCGTAATCCCCGGCAGGATGTTCTGCAGGTGCTTGGCGGCTAACACGCCGCCGAGCGGCCCCGGCGAATTGCTGACGATGCCGACCGGCTTGCCGTTGAACGAGCTCTTGCCATACGGGCGTGAGCCGACATCGATGGCGTTCTTCAGGACGCCGGGGATCGAGCGGTTGTATTCCGGCGTCACGAACAGGATGCCGTTCGACTGCTGCAGCTTCTCCCGAAATGCCAACCAGTCGGCCGGCGGGTTGGCCTCCAGGTCCTGGTTGAAGAAGGAAATGCCGTTCGGGGTCATAACGTCGAGCTTCAGCGAGGACGGCGCGAGCTTTGCCAGCGCGCGAGCGATCTTCAGCGAGAAGCTTTCCTTGCGCAGGCTGCCTGCGATGGTGACGACGGTGTAGGCCATTTGGGTTCCCTTCGATCGACGAGTTCGACGCGCGACTTAAGCCGCGACCACGAAAAGAATGCAAGTGCATGGAACATGCAATTGCGGAAACACAGCGTTCGCGGAAATGAGCTTGGCGGAAAACGAGGGAGCTGACCGTAAATCGGGCGCCGCCCCGTAGCCCGGGTGGAGCGGAACGCGCAACCCGGGACATCTGCATCAATGTCTACGAAGGTCCCGGGTTACGCTGGCGCTTCACCCGGGCTACGGCACTACTTGTTCGGGTTGATCAGGAATTTCTCACCGGTGGCGCGCCTGGCGTAAACAGCGATGTTGGAGAGCGACAGCGCTTCCGGCAGCGACACCACCTGCGTGTAATGGCTTGCAAAGGTGGTCTTGAGTTCGTCGACCACACGCTGACGCAACCTTGCGAAATCCGCCGGCGGCAGCTTCTGCAGGAAGTAGGTCAGGAGCCAGCCACCGACGCCCCAGGCCATGCCGAAGCCGCGCGGCAATTCGACCGGGCCGGTATCGAGGCTGCCATAGATGTAGACCTGCTTGTGCACGGCCGAGCCGTAGCGGCTGTATTCCTTGGCGGTCTTGTTGATCGCGACTTCCATCGCGTTGAGGATCTGGCCGGCGAGCTTGCCGCCGCCGATGGCGTCGAAGGCGATGGTGGCGCCGGTCTCGACCAGCGCGTTGGTGAGGTCATCCACGAATGTCGGCGCGGAGGAATCGACGACGTGCTTGGCGCCGATCTTGTGCAGGATGTCGGCCTGCGCCTTGCTGCGCACGATGTTGACCAGCGGAATGCCGTCCTTGAGGCAGATCTTGTTCAGCATCTGGCCGAGATTGGAGGCGGCCGCCGTATGCACCAGCGCCTTGTGGCCTTCGCGCCGCATGGTCTCGGTCATGCCAAGCGCAGTCAGCGGATTGACGAAGCAGGAGGCGCCCTCCGCGGGCGTGGTGCCCTCGGGCAGCACCAAGACGTCCCTCGCCCGCGCTACGCGATACTGCGCATACATCGCGCCGCCGAGCAGCGCGACCGTCTTGCCGAGCAGCGCCTTCGCCGCATCAGACGATCCGGTCCTCACGACGACGCCGGCTCCCTCGTTGCCAACAGGCATCGATTGATCGAGCCGCGCCACGAGCCCGCCAAGCGCCGCTTGCGGCACCTTCGCGGAGATAACCGGAGATTCCTTGCTGTCGGAGGCCTTGACGGTCGAAAGGTCCGCAGGGCCGATCAGCAGCCCAAGGTCGGACGGATTGATCGGCGTCGCCTCGACGCGGACCACGATCTCGTCCGGACCGGGTTCGGGGGTTGGCACCTCCACAAGCGAAATTTCCAGCTCGCCACTCTTCTTGATCAGCGAACGGAGCTGAAGCCCAGTCTTGCCGTCGGATGCCATCGTACCCCTCCCTTGCTTGTTGTCCGGCCGCCTTCAGTTAGGCGGGCCGGCCGCAACAAACAAGGGCCGAAGCCTGCGTAGCCCGGGTGGGGCCAACGGGTCGCGCGAACGCGCGCCCCGTTGGCCCCACCCGGGCTACGAGACCAAGGCGACGTTCGCTAGCCGCCCTAGGCCAACGCCTTGAACGCCGACTTGCCCGCGTACAGTGCCTGCTTGCCGAGCTGCTGCTCGATGCGCAACAACTGATTGTATTTCGCGGTCCGGTCGGAGCGCGCCAGCGAGCCGGTCTTGATCTGTCCGCAATTGGTGGCGACCGCGAGATCGGCGATGGTGGCGTCTTCCGTTTCGCCGGAACGATGCGACATCACCGAGGTGTAGCCGGCCTTGTGCGCCATCTCGACGGCCGCAAGCGTCTCCGTCAGCGTGCCGATCTGGTTGACCTTGATCAGGATCGAATTGGCACGGCCGCTCCTGATGCCGTCGGCAAGGCGCGTCACGTTGGTGACGAAGAGATCGTCGCCGACGAGCTGGCACTTGCTACCGACCAGCTCGGTCAGTTCGTTCCAGCCTTCCATGTCGTCTTCGGACATGCCGTCCTCGATGGTGACGATCGGATAGCGCGAGACCAGATCGGCGAGATATTTCGCCTGCTCGGAGCGCGAGCGCGTCTTGTTCTCGCCGCCATAGACGTATTTGCCGTCCTTGAAGAATTCGGTGGAGGCGCAGTCGAGCCCGAGCATCACATCATGGCCCGCCTTGTAGCTGGCCTTGCCGATCGCGTTCATGACGAAATCGAGTGCGGCGTCCGCGGACGGCAGGTTCGGCGCAAAGCCGCCTTCGTCGCCGACATTGGTGTTGTGGCCGGCCTTCTTCAGTTCGCCGCGCAGCGTGTGGAAGATTTCCGAGCCGCAGCGCAGCGCTTCGGCGAAGGTTTCGGCGCCGACCGGTAGGATCATGAATTCCTGGAAGTCGATCGGGTTGTCGGCATGCACGCCGCCATTGATGATGTTCATCATCGGAACCGGCAGCGTCCGCGCCGAGGTGCCGCCGACGTAGCGATAGAGCGGCATGTCGAAGGACTCGGCGGCCGCCTTGGCGCAGGCGAGCGAGACGCCGAGGATGGCGTTGGCGCCGAGCCGGCCCTTGTTCGGCGTGCCGTCGAGGTCGATCATGATCTGGTCGATCCGGACCTGATCCTCGACCGCGTGGTCGCTGAGCGCCTCGAAGATCTCGCCGTTGACGGCGCCGACCGCCTTCTGCACGCCCTTGCCGAGATAGCGCGCCTTGTCGCCGTCGCGCAGCTCGACCGCCTCATGCGCGCCGGTGGAGGCCCCCGATGGCACCGCGGCGCGGCCGACCGCACCGTCTTCCAGCACCACATCGACCTCGACCGTGGGATTGCCGCGGCTGTCGAGAATTTCGCGGCCGATGATGTCGACGATAGCGGTCATGATGTGCACTTCCTCAGGTGTGGTTCTGGTTGGATGCGCTGCGTCATACACGGCATGCAGGCAAATGTGAACGCTTACGCTTTGACACGCATCTGACGCGGCAATGTGGTAGGTTTATGCTGATCTTCGCGTTTCAACCCATTGTTTTACAAAGCCGGGGTAACGCAATGAATCGCCGCAAGTTTCTCGCTTCAAGCGCTGCCGCAATTCTGGCCACGCCCACGGTGTTGCGCGGGGCCGGCGCCCAAGAGGCCCAGGCGGGCGCGTTCCCCGTGAAATATTTCCCGGTAACCCGCGGAATGGGCTCGCGCGACGTCAAGCCGGCCCCCGACGGCACGATCTGGTTCTGCGGACAGCGCAATGGGAAGCTCGGCCGGCTCGATCCGCGGGACGGCACCTTCAAGCTGATCGACCTCGGACAGGGCGCCGCGCCGCACGGGGTTACCCTTGGTTCGGATGGCGCGCCGTGGATCACCGAGGGTGGACAGAATGCGATTGCCCGCGTCGATCCCGGCGATCACAAGGTGACGCTGTTTCCACTGCCCGAAAAATTCGCCTACGCCAATCTCAATACCGGCGTGTTCGACAAAAGCGGGATCTACTGGTTCACCGGTCAGTCCGGCTACTACGGCCGGCTCGATCCCAAATCCGGCGCGATGAAAGTATTCGAGGCGCCGAGAGGCGTCGGCCCCTACGGCATCACGGTCACGCCGAAGGGCGATGTCTGGTACGCCTCACTTGCGGGAAGTCACATCGCCAGGATCGATCTCGCGACGGGGCGAGCGAACGTGGTCGAGCCGCCCACGCCGAAGCAAGGCGCGCGGCGGATCTGGTCGGATTCACGGAGCCGGCTGTGGATCAGCGAATGGAACAGCGGTCAGGTGTCAATGCACGAGCCCGCCGATGGCTCCTGGAAAACCTGGAAATTGCCGGGCGACAACCCGCGCGCTTATGCCGTCTATGTCGATGACAAGGACAAGGTCTGGCTCACCGATTTCTCGGCCAACGCGATCGTACGTTTCGATCCGCTGACGCAGGCGTTTCGCTCGTTCCCGAGCGACAAACCCGGCGCGAATGCGCGGCAGCTCGACGGCCGGCCGGGCGAGACCTGGGGCGGAGAATCCGGCAACGACCGTCTCGTCATGATTCAAACCGCGGCGCCGGCATAGATCCCGTGCAAGCCTGCTGGCAATCGTCCGTGATGTGACACGCTTGCGCCTCGCCTTGACGGTTGACGAACAATCCCGCTTGCGTCCATGTCAGCGATCCCCAAAGGACAGATTTCATGGCGCAAAGACCCCTGCAGCTCGGCCGTGCCGTCAAATGGCCGGACACCCCGGACAAGGCCGTGCTCGACCGCGTTCCCAATCCGCAAGCAGGCACCGATTACCTGGTGCGGTTCGCCGTGCCGGAATTCACCTCGATCTGCCCGGTGACGGGCCAGCCGGACTTCGCGCATCTGGTGATCGACTACGTACCGGGCCGCTGGCTGCTCGAGTCCAAATCGCTGAAGCTCTACGCCGCGAGCTTCCGCAATCACGGCGCCTTCCACGAAGACTGCACGGTGATGATCGGCAAGCGGATCGCAAGCGAGATCAAGCCGAAATGGCTCCGCATCGGCGGCTATTGGTATCCGCGCGGCGGCATTCCAATCGACGTGTTCTTCCAGACCGGGCGCCTGCCCAAGGGCGTTTGGGTCCCCGACCAGGGCGTCGCGCCCTATCGCGGGCGGGGTTGAACCACACCCTTTTCGCGGTCAGAGCCGATAGGCATCGACCGCGGCATGGGCGTTCGAGCCGAAGCCCGCCACCCCCACGCTCATCAATGCCGGCCACACGATGGGGCCGGCATTGTGACCGCCGAGATGCCAATTCATGGCCGCCAGCATGTCCGGCGGCGGCTGGAGGGCGAACGACGCGCATCCGAAGGCCGCAACCAGCAGACATATCGCGAGCGTGCCGGCGACGCGCTCCGGCTCCGACGGCGATAGCCGGCGCGACGCGTGGCGGATTCGCGCGCTCGTCGACGCAACATAGCGGCACTTGGTCAGCGCCACTCCTGCGGCCAACAACAGGTAGACCGATCGCAGCGACGCAACGACGGAAAATGCCCGGTCGTTATCGGAGCCCGACGCGAACGAGATCACGAGCGGCGTGACTACGAGGACGACAGCGACTTGAACACACCCGGCGACCAGGCCGGCCTGGAACAACTGAAGTCGTTCCCCGCCCCTCAACTCGAACTGCCATTTGCCGCCGTACGATCGAGCAGAGAGAGCAGTCCCTGCAGGATCTTGACCGGCGACGGCGGACAACCGGGAATATGAAGATCAACGGGAACGACCTGCGAGACTCCTCCGACGACCGCATAGCTGCCGGCAAAGCAACCGCCGTCGCGCGCACAATCACCGACGGCGACGACCCATTTCGGATTGGGGGTCGCATGATAGGTCCGCTCCAGCGCCTCGCGCATGTTCTTCGTCACCGGCCCGGTCACCATCAGCACATCAGCGTGGCGCGGCGAAGCAACGAAGCGGATTCCGAAGCGCTCGACGTCGTAGTAGGCATTGCTGAGCGCGTGAATCTCGAGCTCACAGCCGTTGCACGAGCCGGCATCGATTTCGCGGATCGACAGGCTTCTGCCGAGGCGCCGCCGCGCCGCACGCTGGAACGCCGCCGCCAGTTCGTCGACGGCGGCTTGTTCGGGCAGCGGCGGCTGCTCCGCGAGCGGGCTTCGGAACAGACTCTGAAAGAGAAGCTTGCGCATGTCTTCTCCTAAACGTCATGCCCGGAATAGGAGCAGTTGAACGATTTGTTGCAGAGTGGAAAATCCGCGACGATGTTGTTCTCGATGGCCGCTTCCAGCAGCGGCCACTGAAACCAGGATGGGTCGCGGAGATAACAGCGGTCGATCCGGCCGCCAGCGAGCCGGAGCCACACCATGATGTCGCCCCTGAAGCCTTCGACCAATGCCATGCCCTCTCGCGGCGCCGCTTGGGAGGGCACCGGCACGCGCAGTTCACCGTCGGGCAGCCGGTCCAGGATCTGCCCCGTCAAGGACAGGCTCTGCTCGACTTCGCGAATTCGGATCCAGATGCGTGCGTTCACATCGCCGTCGTCGAGCACCGGCACCTCGAAGCGCAGCCCATCATACGGAGCGTAGCCCGGACTGCAACGGGCATCGAATACGCGTCCGGACGCGCGGCCGACATAGCCGCCCGCAGCATATTGTCTTGCCAGAGCCGCTGTGACGATCCCGGTAGCGACAGTGCGATCCTGCAGCGATGCCGTGTTGTCGTAGAGCTCGATCAGCGCCGGAAAGCGCCGCCTGATATCGTCGAGAACCGTGCGGATCGCTGCTCGTCCGCTTTCGTCGAGATCGCGGACGATGCCGCCGGGAACGATGATGTCCCGCATCAGGCGGTGACCGAAGGCGCTATCGGCCGCGCGGAGGATTCCTTCGCGCAGGATGTTGCAATGGGCCTGCATCAGGTTGAACGACGCGTCGTTGCAGATGGCGCCGATGTCGCCGAGATGATTGGCCAGCCGCTCAAGCTCCGCAAGCAGCGCCCGCAGCCAGACCGCGCGGGACGGCGCCTTGAGCCCCAGCGCCGCCTCCACTGCCTGCGAGAACGCGAGCGCGTAAGCAACCGTGCTGTCTCCGGAGACACGGCCGGCGAGCCGGACCGCCCGATCGATGTCCGCTCCCACCATCAGTCCGTCGATGCCCTTGTGGACGTAACCAAGACGCTGCTCGAGCCGGACCACGGTTTCCCCGCTTGCACTGAAGCGGAAGTGCCCGGGCTCGATGATGCCGGCATGCACCGGCCCGACCGCGATCTGATGCAGGCCCGGGCCGTCGGCGGAAAGAAACGCGTAAGCTGCCGAGTTGACAGGCGACGCGACGGAATCGCCGAGCGGATGCCGGACGCCCCACTCGCCGTGATCGAGCCACGGGCGCGCATCGGGCGAGCCCTCAGCCGTAAGACCAAACAAATCAGTGATGGTGCGCTCAGGACGAAGCGCCGGCGGGTGATGCCGTCCGATCGACGGAAAACGCCGGTCCGCACATTCGAGGCTGAGGACTGCGATCTCCGCGGCCTCCTCCTCCCGCACCGCCATGTGCACCATCGCTTGCTCACCCCACAGGCCGAGCAGGCTCCATCGGCCGGACGCCAATTCGCCGGCGGCGAGATTCCAGGTGTCAGCGTCGACGATCGCCCGCCGCCAGGGCGCGTGGCGCTCGGCCGGGCGGCCGGTCAGGACGAGATCAATCAGCGAGGGCATGGCCTGACCTCCTCACTCTATCCCAGGAGCCGCGCCACATGTTGAAACCAGTCGACGAGCGGGCCAGGAAAATAGATGCCCGCGATCAGCACCAGCGCGAGATGCGCAAACATCGGCAGATAGGAAGCGTCCGCCGGCGCCTTGCTGCCGCGCGGCTCGCCGAATGCGACATTGGTCAGACGAAGGATCAGTGCGCCGAACGCGACCAGGATGCCGAAGACAAGCACGAGGGCGAGCAAAGGCTGCCGCGCGAATGTCGAACTCACGACCAGGAATTCGCTCATGAAGATGCCGAGCGGCGGAAGTCCGGCGATCGCTACGACACCCACCACGAGCCCCCACCCGAGCGCCGGATGGGTCACCGTCAATCCCCGTATCCGCGCAATGCGCTGCGTGCCCTCGATCTGCGAAATGTGACCGACGGCGAAGAAGATCGCCGACTTCGTCAGGCTGTGCATCACCATGTGCAGCAGGCCGGCGAAGTTGGCCAGCGGACCGCCCATTCCGAATGCGAACACGATGATGCCCATGTGCTCGATCGACGAGTACGCGAACAGGCGCTTGATGTCGCGCCGCCGGTAGAGCATGAACGCAGCGAACACAACGGAAATCAGCCCCATCGTCACCATCAGCGGGCCCGGCGCGATCGCACCGGGGCTGGCGGCGAGCAGGATCTTGAAGCGCAACAGCGCGTAGAGCGCGACGTTGAGCAGGAGTCCCGACAAGACCGCCGATATCGGCGTCGGGCCTTCTGCATGCGCATCGGGAAGCCACGCATGCAGCGGCGCCAGGCCTACTTTCGTGCCGTAGCCGAGCAGCAGGAAGACGAAGGCCACGTTGAGCAATGCCGGATCGAACTTCGCGGTCTGCCCGACCAATACGGTCCACACCATGGCGTCCGGCCCCTCGCCCACGATCGGTCGCGCCGCCATGTAAACCAGGATCGTCCCGAACAGCGCGAACGCAATCCCGACGCTGCCGAGGATGAAATATTTCCAGGCCGCCTCGAGCGCCGCATGCGTTCGGTAGATACCGACCATCAGCACCGTCGTCAGTGTCGCCACCTCGACGGCGACCCACATCAGCCCGATATTGTTCGACACGAATGCGAGATTCATGCCGAACATCATGGTCTGATACATCGCGTGGTAGAAGCGCAGATAGACCGGCGTCAGCCGCCCGGTTTCAAGTTCATGCGCGATGTAGCCTGCGCTGAAGATGCTGGTCGTGAATCCGACGAAGGTATTGAGGACGATGAAGACGATGTTGAGGTCGTCCACCAGCAGATAGGCCCCGGGCGGCGGACGATCGATCAGGAACAGCGACAGCGCCGCAACGAAGGTCGCCAAACTGGCCACGATGTTGAGGCGCGCCGTCAGGCGGTAGTCGGGCAACGCAGCGAGCAGCAGCGCCGATGCAGCCGGGATCCACAGCACGGCCGCCGCGGGATCGAACGAGAGCCCGGTCATCGCCGCTCTCCCCGGAAGTCATCGAGCGTGGAGACGTCGACGGAATCGAACCGCTCCCGAATCCGGAACAGGAAGATGCCGATCACGATGAACGCGATCAGGATCGAGAATGCCACGCTGATCTCGACCACGAGCGGCATGCCCTTGGCGCCGGTGGCCGCCAGCACCAGCCCGTTCTCCAGCGACATGAAGCCGACCACCTGGCTCACGGCGTTGCGCCGTGTCACCATGACCAACAGTCCGAGCAGCACGACCGAGAGCGCGAACGCCAGGTCCTCGCGCGCCAATGGGTCTGCCTCCGGCGTGACCCGCAGCATCAGCACCATCGAGAGCGCCACCAGCCCCATCCCGGCCAGCATGGTCGGACCGATTCCGACTGCGGCCTCGATGTCGCGGTGGATTCCGAGCCGCTGCACGATACGATGCAACGCCACCGGGATGATGATCGCCTTGAAGACCAGCGCGATGGCTGCCGTGACGTAGAGATGCGGCGCGTCCTGGATGAAGGCCTGCCAAGCGACTGAAAGTGCGAGCACCACGGCGTGCAGCGCAAACACATTGAGCAACGAATAGAGCCGGTCCTGGTACAGCATCAGGAAACTGATCAGGACCAGCCCGCCGGCGAGCGTATGGGAAACGTCGAAGGCGAGACTGTGCAATTGCATCAGAAGCTCCTCGAAACGAACAGCAGCAGCGTTCCAAGCAGGCCGAGCATCAGCGCGGCGCCCAGGAACTGCGGAACGCGGAACACCCGCATTTTCGCCGTCGCCGTCTCGAACAGCGCCAGCAGGA
The DNA here is from genome assembly GCF_043638955.1 of Bradyrhizobium sp. 31Argb. Lineage (NCBI taxonomy): Bacteria > Pseudomonadati > Pseudomonadota > Alphaproteobacteria > Hyphomicrobiales > Nitrobacteraceae > Bradyrhizobium > Bradyrhizobium sp. 31Argb. The sequence goes on from NZ_JBEGDB010000161.1 coordinate 16,006, forward strand.
AACCTGCAACCGCGAGCTTGACGAGATAGGCGCCGGCACCGATCGCGTAGGCCGCCACCGTGCCGGAGCCAAACACCGCGATCTTCCAGGGCATGAACACGCAGGCGATCAGCGAAATGTAGAGTAGCAGCTTGAGGAAGGCGCCGAATTCGATCATCGCGAGATGGCGTCCCGAATATTCGAGAACCATCGCCTCATGGACCATGGTCAGCTCGAGATGCGTCGCCGGATTGTCGATCGGGATGCGCCCGTTCTCCGCCAGCGCGACCATGATCAGCGCAATCAGCGCCATTCCAAGCGATACCCGTAGTCCGACGTAGGACGAGGCCAGGACGTTCGCGACAGTCGACAGTTGCGTCGACCCGGCGACCAAAGCCAGGCAGAACACCATCAGCAGCATCGCCGGCTCCGCCAGCGCGGCGATCATGACTTCGCGGCTGGAGCCGATGCCGCCGAAGCTGGTGCCGACATCCATGCCCGCGAGCGCCAGGAAGAAGCGCGCGCTTCCGAGCAGCGCGACGATGGCGATCAGGTCCGCCGTCCAGTTGAACAGAAGGCCGGTCGCGAACGTCGGCACCAGGGCAGCGGCAACCCAGATCGCGGCAAAGGTCACGTAGGGCGTTACCCGGAACAGCCACGACGCATTGTCGGCGAGCACCACTTCCTTGCGCATCAGCCGCAGCAGGTCGCGGTAAGGCTGAAAGACCGAAGCTCCCTCGCGGCGCACCAGGCGGGCCTTGACCTTGCGCACGAAGCCGGTCAGCAGCGGCGCGAGCAGCAGCACCAGCAGCATCTGCGCGCCCTGAACCATGATGTCGGAGATCACGACCATATCGCGAGCACCAGCAGCAGCGTGACGAGCGTTGCGAAAACAAGACTGAGATAGCGGCGGATGGTCAGGAATTGCAGGCGATTGAGCCACCCGGCGGAAAAGCCGACCGCCTCTGCGATCGGCCGATAGCCTCGCTCCCACACCAGATCATGCAATTCGATCCTGAGGCGCGCCGGCCTTGTATCTCCCGGAGGCGGCATCGCTACGTGATCGCGGGCATGGAAGGCGAGCGTGCCGAACACGCGGCGGATCGGCTGGGCGAAGCTTTCGCCGGAATATTGCGCAGCCGGTACGGGATCGGAAAATCCGCACCCCCACGCCGGCCCTCGCCTCAGCGCGCGGGAAGCGAAGCGATGGATGAAGAACGCGGCCGACGAGGCACAGATCGTGATGAACACCATCACCAGCAGTCCGTTATATGAACTGCGGCTGTCGGCGATCGGCACGATCGAGAGCCAGGCTTCGTTGGCCTGGACCGGCATGCGGCCACCGACGATGTCGATGCTGACGGGCGAAAGCGCGTCGATCACCAGGCCCGGCAGGATGCCGGCGAACAGGCACAAGGCGGCAAGAATGAACATCGCAGTGAGCGAATAGCGATCGACTTCGCCCGCCGTCTCTGCTGGCGCGCTGCGCGGCCGCCCGAGGAACGTGACACCATAAGCCTTGACGAAACAGGCCGCCGCCAGCGCTGCCGCAAGGGCCAGCGCCGCACCGACCGCGGGCACCATGATCTTCAGCGCCCATTGCGGCAGGTCCGGACTTTGCAGCACGGCCTGGAACATCAGCCATTCGTATTGCCTCACCTGAGGATGTTACTTTCGCTTGACGGATGTAGCTCCGACTGTCGGCCGGTCCGAGGTTGCGTC
>NZ_JBEGDB010000162.1:0-4461 GCF_043638955.1 Bradyrhizobium sp. 31Argb
TCCTGCCATCGGCGACACCGATCCGATTCGGTATCGCCGCCCCAATCCTGACGGTCAGTTCTCCGGTAACATCCTTGATGAGGCAATGCGCGGCTGACCGGCCCTAACGCCAAGACGTTCCATTTGGATCTTGCGTGTTTTTAGCGCCATCCCTTTTTTGTGATTAATATTTTTAATTATTTAATTGACGTTAAAATTAAATGAATTAAATCTGCGACATTATGTCACTCCGGATATTACTAAATTGGTTTTTCGAGGGTGATTGCCATGCTGACGCAGAAACCGAGCGCTTTATCCGTGAAGGCGCAGCCGCTTCTGTCCGCGGAAACTGATTATACCCTTCATGATCTGACCGTCACGGTGGCCGGCCTTCCGACTGCCGGAGTTGTCCTGAAAGCCGATCGCTTCACGCGGGTGACTGTTGGCGACACGTTGACAGCCGCGGAACTCGCCGCATTGAGCTTCGCTCCGACACCCTTGCTGTCCGGAGACGTGTCGCCCTGGAACGGGGTGGTGATTTACGTTCCCCAAGACTGCGGTCGGCTGCTGATCCCGTTGCCTGCCGACCTCCCTGCCGGCTTGACCGGGGACACACCTGTTGCGCTCACAGAGCTGCCCTCGAACGGTTCAGTGTTCTTGGCCGATGGAACGACCGCCGTCGCCCGCGGTCAAATCATCACTGCTTCACAACTATGCGGGTTGACGTTCAGCCCGGCCGCCGACGCGGTCGGACAGATTTCGCTGCTGCGCTATTGCAGCGCGGACGACGGATTCATGGGAGAAGTTCTGCTGATTGTCGGTCCCGGTAGGCCCACTGCCAGTCCAACGGAGGCCGATACCGCTGACGGCAGCAACTCGGTCGCGCCACTCGCTCTTGCCCTGCTGCTGGAGACAGGTCTTTCGTCCCTGAACTCGACGCAAGCTTCGGCTGCGGTCGATCCCAACGACGTCCTGCCACCCGATTCCTCGGCGCCATCGGGCCCGTCGGCCGGGTTGGCCGGTCAGGTCTTCGATCGGGCGGCAGCTCCTGTGCCCAGCGACCTCGTCGGTGCGGCGCCCGCAATCCTGGCGCAGTCGGCGACAACAGACACAACTGGTTCGACCGGAACGAATGCGTCGCCCTCCGACCAGACACGCCACCATCGTATCGGCTCGAGCACTCCTCCGGATTCCGGCAGCCTTACATTGAGGCCGCTGCCGTCCAGCGATCTGCTGCAGACGACATTGCCTAACCCGCTGACGACAACGACCACGTCCGCGTCGACGCTCAATTCCCCCGCGCCGATAACGACGAGCCTCCTGAATCGAGAGCTGATGATGGGTCCAACGTTGTTGGCCACCACGTTGGCGAACGGCCCTTCGAGCACGACCACACACTGGACCAATTCGGGCGGCGGATCCTGGAATGTCGCGGCAAACTGGGGTGCCGGTGTCCCGGGGCTTGCCGACAAGGTGGTGATGGATGCGACAGGAGCTTATACGGTCACGAGCACGAGCAATGTCGACATAAATAGCCTGGTCGTCGATGCAGGCGTAACCTTGTCGTGCAATCCCGGCACGCTATTCACTGTCGAAGGTAGCGTAGTCGACAACGGGATCATCCAAGCTGGCCCGTTCAATGGAAATCGAATTTCCAACGTAGACATCAAAGGCAATATCAGTGGCACCGGTTCGTTGGATGTTTCAAACCAGGCTGTCCTCGAGATCGGAGGTGCTGTTTCCGGACAACTGACAAACGGATCGTTTTCCGGGATAACCGTATCTTTCGATGCAGGAAACGGTGAGCTCGTCCTCGATCATTCGGCGCAGTTCCACGGTCTGATCGCAAGCTCGTCGCCGGGAGCACCGCTTTCGGCGAATCAGCTCATCGATTTGAAGGACCTTGCGTTCACATCGTCGATGTCGACATCTGTTCAGTACGACATCACCTCAAACACCAGCACAGTAAACTTCAGCAACGGTTCTACCACCGTCTCCTTGCTATTCGCTGGAAAGGATCCGAACTGGACTCTGAATAGCGACGGGCATGGCGGCACTGTTGTCGCCGATCCGTCTGGCACGAATCCAATCGTGCTGGAGAATGAGTTACCGGGCACGCCGATGAGCGTGTGGCAGGTTGCTCCCGGTGCCGATTCGACCAAGCTCGAGGGATTCACGACCGCAATCAGCACCAATATCGGCAGCACGGTACAGTTCAAGATCGACAATCTGACGGGCAGCCCGAACTATCAAATCCAGATCTATCGACTGGGGTACTACGGAGGAGACGGCGCCCGTCTCGTCACAACCCTGCAGCATCAGGGCACGTCATCGATCGCGCAGCCGTCACCAATCACGAATACTGCGACCGGGGAGGTCGACGCCGGCAATTGGAGCGTCACTGATTCATGGTCCATTCCGACCACGGCCGTATTAGGCGTTTATGTCGCCAACGTCGTCCAAGGCACTCAAGTTTTCCAGATTCCGTTCGTCGTCAAGGATCCCAACTCCACAAGCGACATCGTCTTTCAGACCTCTGATGAGACCTGGCAGGCTTACAACGGTTGGGGCGGCGCCAGCCTATATGGAGGCAACGGTCCTTCCCAGGGTGGCGCGGCCTACGCGGTCAGTTACAACCGCCCCATCATGACCCGGGATGGAGTAGGACTGTATGCGAATTCAGATGATACTGTGTTTGCAGGCGAATATCCCGCAATCTACTGGCTGGAAGAAAACGGCTACAATGTAAGCTACATCTCCGGCATGGATACAGCAACCAATGGCGCGTTGCTGCTCAACCACAAGGTGTTCATGGATGCCGGACACGACGAATATTGGACCGACAGCCAGGTCGCGAATGTTCAGGCCGCGGCGAACGCGGGCGTCAACCTGGTGTTCCTCAGCGGCAACGAGATCTTCTGGCAAACCCAGTTCACACCGAGCATAGACAGTAGCAAGACAGCCAATCGCACGCTGGTCACCTACAAGGACAGCCACTTTGAGCAATTGATCAACCCTAGCGGGCAGGGGACGGGCACCTTTGAGGCCCCCACCAATTGGGGCGGTGCCGCCATGCCGTCCAATGCGCTGACGGGAACGGTGTTCTCGGTTGATGAGAGCGGGAGCCTTGGGACGATCAAGATTCCCTACAGCATGACCCAGTTGCGTTTCTGGCGCAATACAAGCGTCGCGGCCACGGCACCCGGCCAGACAGCTTCGCTGGAAAGCCGCCTGTTGGGATATGAATGGGACTCCTCTCCCGATAACGGCTTCATGCCTGCCGGCCTGATCGACCTCTCTTCGACGACAGTCCAGGAATCTACGGCGTTCAATACGGAGTTCGGGAACGTCGACACAAGCGGTACCGCAACCCACAATCTGGTCGAGTACCGTGATCCCACCAGCGGCGCGTTGGTGTTCGGGGCGGGCACCGTCTTTTGGTCATGGGGCCTGTCAAACCAGCACGACCCTTCGCCGGACGGCAATCAGACAAACACCGACCCGAACGTCCAACAGGCAATGGTGAATGTGTTTGCGGACATGGGCATCCAGCCCCAGACGCTGCAGGCCAGTCTGGTGATCGCGAGCCAGTCGACCGATCACACCGCGCCAACGTCCAAGATCACCAACGTGTCATCCTCGTCCGTGATCGAAGGCCGAACCGTAACCGTAAGCGGTACCGCGACTGACGTCGGCGGCGTGATTGGCGGCGTTCAGATTTCGACCGACGGTGGAAAAACGTGGCACGTGACGAGCGGTCAAATTGGCACGCAAACTGTCAATTGGACCTACACTTTCCATGCGCCGGCCAAGGGGTCGTACAGCATCGAAACCCGAGCGGTCGATGACAGCCTAAATCTCGAGACACCGGGTTCCGGCGTGTCGTACACGGTTTCACCGTCCACGTCCCTCAACCTATTTGGCTCCAGCGCCACGCCTGCTACGGCTGATGTAAGTGACCCACACGGCGTGGAAGTCGGTCTCAAGTTCACGTCAAGTACCAACGGCCAAATCACCGGGATCCGCTTCTATAAGGGGTCCCTGAACACCGGCGCCCATGTGGTTGATCTTTGGAGCGCCAGCGGCACACTGCTGGCGACCGCCACGTCCACCAACGAGACCGCCAGTGGCTGGCAGCAGGTGAACTTTTCGAGTCCTGTGAACATTGTTGCAGGCACGACCTATGTCGCCTCGTACCACATGACCAATGGCCAATACTCCGATACGCCTTACTATTTTGACACGCTCCAAAATCCGACAAACGGATCTCTTTCCGCAACGGCTGATGGTCTGAATGGCGTTTACGCCTATTCCTCAGGGAGTATCTTCCCCACTAATATCCCTGTCTCTGGCGACAACTACTGGGTCGATGTCGTCCTTAACGATACTGGCTCGACGACTGAGACGCCGCCGGTGCTGGTGACCCAGACCCCCAACCAGAGTGCGGTCGCCGGCTCGGCCTTCTCGCTGACGCTGCCTGCC
>NZ_JBEGDB010000162.1:4558-17638 GCF_043638955.1 Bradyrhizobium sp. 31Argb
ATGTCGGCACCCTTGCCGTCCAGGTTTCGGCCACCGATCCTGCCGGCCTTTCTGCCAGTGAGACCTTTAATATCGCCGTAACCACGACGTCCGCGACGGTGAGCCTGTTCACCGCATCGAACACCCCGACGCAGACCAGTTTGAATGATGGCTCCGCGCTCGAGGTCGGGGTGAAGTTCACCTCGTCCACTGCCGGCCAGATCACCGCGCTCAAGTTCTACCGCAGTCCCGGCGATACCGGCTCCGATCTTCTCGACCTGTGGACCTCGACCGGCACCAAGCTTGCCAGCGCCACCTTCACCAACACCACCGCAAGCGGCTGGCAGACCGTGACCTTGGCGACGCCAATCTCAATCACCGCCAACACCACCTATGTCGCGTCCTATCACACGAACGGCGCGTATGTGGCCACCAGCAATTTCTTCACCAACGCCGTATCGAGCGGCGCGCTGACGGCGCCCTCTTCCGCCTCGTCCGGCGGCAACGGGGTTTACTCCTATGGCGGCACCAGCACCGCCGGCATCTTCCCGACCAGCAGCTTCAGCGCGTCCAACTACTACGCCGACGTGGTGTTCTCGCCTGGCTCGACGACCGACACGCCGCCGGTGCTGGTGACCCAGACCCCCAACCAGAGTGCGGTCGCCGGCTCGGCCTTCTCGCTGACGCTGCCTGCCGGCACCTTCAATGATCCCGACGGCGGCGCTCTCACCTATTCGGCGACCGGCTCGAACGGCGCGGCGCTTCCCTCATGGCTGACGTTCAACGCGGCGACACGAACTTTCAGCGGCACGCCGACATCGGCAAATGTCGGCACCCTTGCCGTCCAGGTTTCGGCCACCGATCCTGCCGGCCTTTCTGCCAGTGAGACCTTTAATATCGCCGTAACCACGACGTCCGCGACGGTGAGCCTGTTCACCGCGTCAAACACCCCGACGCAGACCAGTTTGAATGATGGCTCCGCGCTCGAGGTCGGAGTGAAGTTCACCTCGTCCACTGCCGGCCAGATCACCGCGCTCAAGTTCTACCGCAGTCCCGGCGATACTGGCTCCGATCTCCTCGACCTGTGGACCTCGACCGGCACCAAGCTTGCCAGCGCAACCTTCACCAACACCACCGCAAGCGGCTGGCAGACCGTGCCCTTGGCGACGCCGGTCTCGATCGCTGCCAACACCACCTATGTCGCGTCCTATCACACAAACGGCGCGTATGCAGCCACCAGCAACTTCTTCACCAACGCGCTCACGAGCGGAGCCCTGACGGCGCCATCCAGCGCTACGTCAGGCGGCAATGGCGTCTATGCTTATGGAGGAACGAACTCGGCCGGACTCTTCCCAACCAACACCTTCAGCTCCTCCAACTACTACGCCGATGTGGTGTTTCAACCTCAGCTCGCAGCGTGAGCTCGCCGATTGAGCCAATCAGCTTCTACGCGCGCGGCGCAGATGTTGGTGAGCCCCGGTCGCACCACTCAGGAGAGGCGCGTGACATCAACGATGATTCGGTTGTGGTTGTCCGGGTCGACCAGGACGGGTAATTCGCACCCGGCGGTGGTGCGCTTTTCGCGGCGTTGGGAGCTGCTGAAGGACATGCGGGTCACCGCTTGCCAACCCTGCCCACCGTTCGGGTGGTTCACCCAGAGGACGATGTCCCACGTCCCGCCTGGTGCACTGCTCGGTCCCACCTCGTGCGCGGACAACACTTTCGCCGTGGCCGGCACGAGCCCGAGGGCAGCGGCGCCGCCGGAAAGCGCGATCTCTGTCTGCTGCGGAGTGAGGCCGTTGACCAGCGTCAGCAACGACGCGGCATGCGCCACCTCCCGCCAGACGCGGGGAAACGCGTGATGGCCGGGCGCGTCGGCCAGCCGCTCGCTGAGTTGCCGGGCGCGTAAAGTCTCTGCGAGCCTTTCGGCGGCCTCTGGCCCGGTCGGCACCTGATCCCATTCGATCCTGAACCGGTTCGGATCGGCCAAGTCCACGGTGACGGGGAGCACCGCCCCAGGGCGGGGCCACTTCGGCTTAGGTACCTCGTAGCTGCTGTACTGCACCGCAGTCGCCGCGAGGCGCTCCGCGGTGATCACCCCGTCAATGTCGCACTTGGGACAGAGAATCGCCTCGCCAGCCGCGTCGGGGAACGGCGAACAAGCCACGACCTGCAACTGTCCGCCCACCGGGTTCGGGATCCGCACCCGCTTGCCCTCACTGAACCAACCCATCAACGTTCCCTCCAACAAACGGGCATGTCACGTCCGCTACATCGGATCGAAAGCGCGGATCGGCGGCAGATTGCCGTTGAACCGCTCCACCTCGACAGTCGTGAGATGGCCGGTGCAGCCTTTGCGCGAAGGATGAGGTGCCGATGTCGCGGGTGAGCACATTCGCATTGCCGTGAACGCAGAGCGGTGTCTCTTCCTCCGGATCCATCGGGTCGTACCACGCGCCGGTCGGTAGCTGGACAACACCGGGAGCGATGCCGTCGGTGATGTGCACCGCGGCAAGGCAGGCCCCGCATAAGGCCTGACTTCGAGTCCAGCCTCGCTGTGACGCGCCGAGAACACGCCCCAGTGCAAGGTGTGCGGCTTGAAGCCGTCCGACAGATCGAGGCCGGGATCGGGGTAGCCAATCGTATCGTTCATCGCGTCTTCCTTATGCCCCGGTCGGGCCGTTCCCGTCGCAATTTGCCGGCCAGTATACTGATCCACGCCCCAATGTCGTCGAGATCAGGGCCGACGGAAGCGCTACGATATCTCATCCAATCCTTCGCATGAGGCAGTTCATGAACCCATAGCAGGTTCAGCTCTTACGCGCTTATGCTAAGGCCATGACCGCCATCGGCATGAGCACCTTCATCTGTTCCAGCGGTCATCTAGCTGGGGCCGTCCGACCCAGGCCCTGTTGAGACATCGCGTTGCCCAGTCGAGTTGCGGCTTTCCTTGTAGTCGCGCTTGCGCTTCCTGGTAGGGACCGACGTACCGAAGGCGAGTCGGTATTTTGGGATAGATGCGTCGTATGCGTGCAAACGCACGTTCGGCGGCTTTCCGGTCACGCTCGTGAGAGGTAAATCCGAAGCCCACGCGCAATCGGTCTGGCAGCAGATGGGCAGTCAGGGCCTGGTACCACTGCGGCGGCCGCAACCATGGCCGTGCGCCGGCAAAGATCTGTCCCGCCAGCTCGCGTGCGGTGGCGCTGACGGACAATGTATCCGATTGCATCATGCTTGTGCTGTAGGCAGCGAATGAAGCCCAATCCGCCGGTAGGTTGGTAGACGTCAGCCCGAACAACGCCCCAAACAGCCGGCTTTCGGCCCAATACCGCTCACGCTCTTCGACCGTGAGGGGAGGCAAGATCAGGTCGTGTACGATGAGAGCGCTCTCGACGAGCGTCGCGTGAACCCAGCGCAACGCTGCGACCTCGTTGGCGCAGTAGATTGAGCCACTCTCGAAGGGACCGATTGCTTCGGGCAAGCGGCCGACGATCGTGGCATGGCGGCGGTGGAGGTACCTTGCAGCAGCAAGGGCGCTGTCGAGTGAGCCGAACACCATTGTAAACATAACGTCAAAGGTCCGATGAAAGCGACCGATCGGATCCGCAAAGGTCCGCGAGTGCTCGGCCACGGCCGCGGCAACCCAGGGATGCGCCAGTTGAAGGAGCAACGCACGACCGGCGCCCAGGAAGATGACGGCCTCCCTGTCGATCCTCCATGTCATCGAGGCCGGACCAAAAATGCCCTCGACCGATCCGGCGGCCCGCGCCCGGAGGAATTCAAGAGCAGCCTCCAGGTCGTTCTCGGAGACCAAATGCGCACCTTTCAAAGCGAGCGTGGATAGGCTTATTCCACCCGCTCTGTGTAGTCTACCGCAATTCAGTAAGCCGAGGCCGCGTAGGCGCTGTCGCATTGCGGGATTTCCTTCCGCTCGAAACACGGCGGCTCGGAATTTCGTCATGCCACACGAAGCAAGGCTGCGATTTGCTGAACCGAGCGGTCGCCCGTTCGCTGAAGAAACAGCCGACGTAAAACGCGCGATCTTTCATCGTTCCCCTCGAGGGCGTATTGTTTCGATCGGCCGAGCTCAATCTGCGGCGCGCGCGTTCAGAAGATCTGTTTCGTCGATCCGAGCAACTATCGAAACCAACACGAGGAACGCTCATGACCGACACAAGGCTGAAACATTACGGTTGGGGGCGCGAAGGCGAAGGCATGAGCGAAGAGGAACGGAAGTTTGTCCTCGGCCGCTATCATGTCAAATTTGGAACTGACGAATTCGACACGGTCGCTGTTCCGGGCCTTGAAGAGCTCTCCTTGCGGGAGCCGCGCATAGTGCCACCGGCCTCCCTCGCGCCCTTCTGCACGAGCGAACGTTACGATCGTGCCGCGCACACCTATGGCAAGTCCTATCCGGATTACGTTAGAGCAATGCTTGGCAATTACGATAGTGCGCCCGACGTCGTGGCCTATCCGCGTAACGAGTCGGAGATTTCCGCTGTGATGGACTGGGCGGGATCTGTTGGCGCTTCGCTGACACCTTTTGGAGGCGGATCGAGCGTGTGCGGCGGCGTCGAGCCGCGGGTTGACGGCATCAAGCACAAGGCTGCCGTCAGCCTCGATCTGCGCAATCTTTCCAAAGTCATCGAAGTGGATTCGTTATCGCGCGTCGCTTCGATCGAAGCTGGCGCCTATGGTCCGTTCCTGGAAAACCAGCTCAAGCCCCACAACTTCACCTTACGGCATTTTCCGCAGAGCTTCGAATACTCAACTCTGGGCGGCTGGATTGCGACACGATCGGGCGGCCATTTCGCCAGTCTTCATACCCATATCGACGATTTCGTCGAAAGCCTGCGCGTTGTGACGCCCGCTGGCGTGCTGGAGACGCGCCGACTTCCCGGCTCGGGTGCCGGACCGAGTCCCGACCGCATGTTCATTGGCTCGGAAGGGATTCTGGGGGTGATTTCGCGTGCCTGGATGCGATTGCAGCCCCGTCCAAAGTTCCGCGCTGGCGCATCGGTTCGCTTTCCCTCCTTCTTCGATGCCGCGTGCGCTGTGCGTGCGGTCGCGCAAGCCGGCCTCTATCCATCCAATTGCCGGATCCTGGACCCGCAGGAGGCCTTTAACACGGGGGCGGCTGACGGCAGCGCTGCAATCATGGTGCTCGCATTCGAATCGGGCGATCATCCTTTGGACGCCTGGTTCGCGCGTGCACTTGAGTGCTGCGCCGACCACCGCGGGACGCCGGAGCCCGCGACAGCCAGGGACGCGCATCTCCAAGGCGCGGCAGGCATCTGGCGCAACGCGTTTATTCGGATGCCCTATGCGCGCGAATTTCTGACGCCCGCGGGCCTCATCATCGATACGTTCGAGAGCGCCATCACCTGGGATCGGTTCGAAAGCTTTCACGACAAGGTCAAAACAGCAACCGAATGCGCGATTCTGGAAGCAACTGGGATCAAGGGTGAAGTCACCTGCCGCTTCACCCACGTCTACCCGGACGGTCCCGCGCCCTATTTCTCCTTCCACGCGCGCGGTCGACACGGCGCGCTTCTCGAACAGTGGCAGGCCATCAAGAACGCGGCGAGCGACGCGCTGATCACGGCGGGCGGCACCATCACCCATCATCATGCCGTTGGTCGCGATCATAGACCCTGGTACGACCGACAGCGGCCAGCGCTCTTCGCCGCCGCATTGCGGGCAGCCAAGCGCGAATTGGATCCCCAAGGCATGCTCAATCCGGGCGTCCTGATTGATGCCTAAAGCGTGATGACTTTTCTTCGAATCGTCATCCTCTCTCATCGGCTCCCCACCTTGCCGGATCAAGCGCTCAAGCGTTTCGCGCGCAGTGGAACCGAACCGCACGCGAAAAGGTCCAAATGTCATGGGGCCAAACTACTTGCCCATCCGTTCGACCTTGCCTTTCTCCTTCACGTTCATTTCCTTCACCGTCGGATCGCGGCTGCCTTCGCCGGTGGTTTGGGTTCGCGTGGCTTTCGGCGCATTGCTTGGTACAGAGCTCTGATCCTTCGGCGTTTTTGCCGGCCGTGTAGCAGTGGCCGGCGGCGGGTTAGTCTGAGCGCTCGCAGCTTGCGCGCTCAAAAGAAAGGCGCCCGACAGTAGCGATAGCGCGAGCGCCGCTGAAATCTGTTTCATCGGTCCGTCTCCCGCCCAAACCGATGAAACGGTTGTTGCGAAGTTACGTTCCGCCTCACACTTCCAATTGCTTGCCGATCGGCAACGCGCGGATGCGCTTGCCGATCGGCAACGCGCGGATGCGCTTGCCGGTCGCGGCGAAGATCGCGTTGATCAGGGCCGGCGCGAACGGCGGCACGCCGGGTTCGCCGACACCGCTCGGCGGCGTATCGGGGTTGGCGGGCGGCACGATGTAGACGTTGGTGACCGCAGGCGATTCGTCGATCCGGATCACCGGGAAGTCGTCGTAATTGCCCTGCTGCACCCTGCCGTTCTTGAAGGTGACCTCGCCATGTTTGGCGAGGCTCATCCCCATGATCGCCGCGCCCTCGATCTGCGACTGGATGCGCTCGGGATTGACATAGGTGCCGCAGTCGATGGCGGTATCGACCCGTGGCACCGTCAACTTGCCCTTGTCGTCGACAGCCACCTCAACGATGGTCGCGATATAGCTGACGAAGCTGCGGTGCGCCGCAATACCAAGGCCGTGGCCCTTGGGCACCTGCCGTCCCCAACCGCCCTTGTCGGCGACCAGCTCGACCACCTTGCGCAGCCGCGCGGTGTCGATCGGATAGCTGTCATAGGGCTCGCCATAGTTCCATAAATCCTTCACCGAGGTGAGGTTGAGGATCCGCGGCGCACCGATCAGCTCCAGCAGCATGTCCTTCGGGTCGCGGTTGGTGGCCTGCGCGATCTCGGCAACCATCGACTGCACCGCGAAGGCGCGCGGGACGTTTGACACCGAACGGAACCAGCCGATGCGGCTGTGCGCGGCCGCTTCCGGGTTCTCGCACTGGATGTTGGCGATCTCGAAGGGCATGTCGACCAGCCCCATGCCGAGCTCGAACGGCGCCTGGTGCACTGTGCCGGCCGCAAAGGTCGAGGCGATGCTTGGCGCGACGCTGCGATGCCGCCAGGCGATCACCTTGCCGCTCTTGTCGAGGCCCGCCTCGATGCGCTCCACGGAGACGGTGTGCAGGAAGCCGTTGCGGATATCGTCCTCCCGCGTCCACTGCACCTTGACCGGCGCGCCGAGCTCTTTCGAGAGCAGCACGGCTTCGAGCGCGTAATCGCACTTCGACTTGCGCCCGAATCCGCCGCCGAGCAGGGTGACGTTGACGGTCACGTTCTCCTGAGGGATGCCGAGCGTCTTGGCGACGTCCTCGCGCGTTCCGCCCGGGCTCTGCACGGGGGCCCAGACTTCCGCCTTGTCACCCTTGACGTTGGCGACCGCGACCGGCGTCTCCATGGCGACATGGGCAAGATGGGGCAAATAGTACTCGCCCACGATCACCTTGTCGGCGCCTTTCAGCGTGGCTTCGGCGTCACCTTCCTTGCGTACGACGAGGCCGGGCTTGCGCGCCGCTTCCTCAAGCTCGGCCCGATAGGCGACCGAGTCATATTTGGCGTTGGCGCCGTCCTCCCAGGTGATCTTCAGCGCGTCGCGGCCCTTGATCGCCGCGCCGGTGTTGCGGGCGATCACGGCGACCCCGCCGAGCGGCTGGAATTTCGAGGGCCACGGCCATCCCTTCACTTCCATCACCTTCTCGACGCCGGAAACCTTCATCGCCTCCGCGCCGTCGAACGACGCCACCTTGCCGCCAGTCACCGGCGGGCGGGCGATCACGGCATATTTCATGCCGGGCAACCGCACGTCGGCGCCGTATTGGGCCTTGCCCGTCGTGATGTCGTGGAGGTCGACGATGCTGATCTCGCCCTTGCCCAGGTAACGAAAATCCTTGGGATCCTTGAGCTTCAAGCCTTCAACGCTCGGTACCGACTCCTTGGCGGCATCGGCGGCCAATTCGCCAAAGCCGAGCTTGCGTCCGCTCGCGCTATGGACGACTTCGTGATTGACGGCCTTTACCTCGGCTGCCGGCACGCCCCAACGTTTTGCGGCGGCCTGCTCGAGCATGGTGCGGGCCGAGGCGCCGATCTGGCGCATCGGGATCAGATAGTGCCGCGTGCTACGCGAGCCGTCGGTATCCTGGTTGCCGAACTTGACCTCGTCGCCGTGCGCCTGCTGGACGCGAACGCGCTTCCAGTCGGCCTCCAGTTCTTCGGCGACGATCATGGGCAGGCTGGTGCGCACGCCGGTTCCCATCTCGGCACGGTGCGCGACGATTGTGACCATTCCATCCGGCGCGATCGAGACGAAGACGCGCGGGTCGACCACAGTACCGTGCGGCATCTTCCCCGCGCCGGTCTCGTAGGCAAAGCTCGGCCGCATCATGACCGGTGCGGCGAGCACGAACCCGCCGGCCAGCCCCAAGGTCTTCAGGATGCTGCGCCGCGAAATGTTCTGGACCTTGATGTGCTTCTCGAAACCGCGAAGCTTGCTGGGATTGGTGAGGATATTCATGTCACACTCCCGTCGATGCGAGATGGACCGCGTTTTCGATCCGCTGGTAGCAGCCGCAGCGGCAGATGTTGCCGGACATGGCTTCGCGGATCTGGTCGTGCGAAGGCTTTGGATTGTCCATCAACAACGCCGCCGCCTGCATAATTTGGCCGGTCTGGCAAAAGCCGCATTGCGGCACGTTGAGCTGCCGCCAGGCCTTCTGCACCGGGTGGTCGCCGGTCGGGTGCAGGCCCTCGATGGTGGTGACCTCGCGGCCGCCGACGTCGGACACGGAGGTGATGCAGGCGCGCACGGCCTGCTTGTCGACGATGACGGTGCATGAGCCGCACAGCGCCTGGCCACAGCCGAACTTGGCGCCGGTCAGCCCGACCTCGTCACGGATAAACCAGAGTAGCGGAAGATCGGGATCGCCATCCCAGTTCTGTTCCTGGCCATTAATCTTCACCTTGATCATGATCGTCTCTCCCTCTTCAGACGGAGCCGTCAGGAGCGTCTCCACGAGGTGAGCGAGAACATCTATCCTGGGATATCCCCTCGTATGGCCTCAGGCAAAACTGACCTCGCTGAGAAACCGCAGACTGCACCGTAGGATCTGGTTGATTGTCAGTGTCGGCCCATCCTCCTGTTTTGATTTCGCTTTGTTCAAGGTATGGACTGGTGGAAGCCTAGCACAAAGCGCGACCGAATAGGATTCCCAACGCCTTGTTTGCCTTTGTATTTTAGCGAGGGCTGCCTGCTCGGACGGCGTGCTTTTGGTCAAGAGCCCTTACGCAGTGGTCCTCACGAGACGAGATTTTTTTCGAAGAGCTGTATGCGGCTATAAAGATCGACGTATCCTATTTGTGGATGTATTCCGGGCGCTGACAGCTTTTTCCTTCGTCGTGAAGCCGCGCATTTTCAGCGTCTGAATTGGCGGCGTTTCATTCTAAACCAAGCATGCAATGTGGGCTTCGCGGCTGGAGGAGTTGGGAATAGGTGTAACTCTGCGATAGTCGCATTGTGCGCCTACCCTTGCCGCGTTCGAGGGACGCTTCGGATATGCCTACAACGACGATCGGGCTCGCTGTCACGTTAGCTTTCTCGCTGGTTGCCTTCACAATGCCAACGTCGGTTTGGGCAGCCAGTCCGACGTTGACGGTGTCAGCCGATGGCGGCGTCCGTATCTTCGATCGGGACGCGCTGCTTGCCCGCACAGATGTCGTCGAAATCACCACCTCGCGTGATGTCGCATACCGTACTCCTCCGACGTATCGAGCCGTGGCTCTCTCGAAGTTACTTGAAGGAGTTCCCATTCCGCCTGATGCCGTTGTGGAAGCGGCAGCACAAGACGGCTTCGTGACCCAGCTTCCTCGCGATCTGGTCTATGCTAATGACGGCATCATCGGGTACTTGGCAATCGAGGTCGCCGACACGCCGTGGCCGCCAATTCCAGGTAAGGATAAGAGCGCAGGCCCCTTCTATATCGTATGGCTCGGCGATCAAGCGTCATCCGTCCCAATCATGAAGTGGCCTTACCAAGTTGTCAGTTTGTCGGTGCAGGATGCGCCAGCCAAGCGGTGGCCCACGCTCGCGGTTGATCCCACGCTCCCTGCGCTCCATCCGGCACGAGACGGCCAAACCATCTTCGTGAACAAGTGCTTCACATGCCATACGATGAACCAGGCCGGATCGGCGTCCGCGGGCCCCGATCTGAATTTGCCGATGAACCCGACGGAGTACTTCACCGATGCCGGTTTGCGCGCGCTGATCCGAGATCCGCGCTCGGTTCGGGTTTGGCCCGAGCAGCGGATGCCCAGGTTTGCCGAAGAGGACCTGAGCGATGAGGAACTCGAGCTGATCTTGGCATATTTGAGTCACATGGCGCATAGGAAGAGCCGAGCAACGGAGGGTGGAAGCGGCAAACGCTAAATCGTAAAGCTCGATTACGGTTGGCGACGAGTGAGGATGATGCCGACGTCGAGGCGCCTCACTGTGCAATTGGACCTGGAGTCTGATCAGGAGGTCACGATGAAAATTGACAGCACCACATTCGGCGCGATTACGATTGACGGAACGACCTATCAGTACGATGTGGTCGTTCGTCTTTCCGGCGAAGTTGTAAAGCGGAAAAAGAAGCTATCAAAGAACCTCTATGGTACCTCGCACGTGCTTTCAAAAGACGAGGCAAAGTTTCTCTTCGAGAAAGGGTGCGACCAGGTCGTCATTGGTTCCGGTCAGATGGGCAACGTGCACCTGTCACCGCAAGCTGAAGCCTATGTCAAAAGGAAGGGCTGCGAGGTGCTGTTGAGGCCGACACCCGAGGCGATCCGGATGTTCAACCGGTCGCACGCCAGGAGGATCGGGCTCTTTCACGTGACCTGTTGAACGAAATTGCCCGGTGAAGCTGTGCATCTACGTTGGATCGGCCGGTTCGGCGCGCCGCTTATTGCTTTTGTTTTGACCATTGCGCCGTCATTTTCGCCGGCGCACGCCGTTGAGGATGCTCGCAAGGTGAGCGTCGTGTCCTTCGGCCTTTTCGGCGATCAGGGCGTGTTTAGAAACGAGGCAATCGGTGCAGCACGGATCGTAGCGGGCCGTTTCGGGAGCGGCCCGGTCAACGTGCAATACAATTGGAAGAAGGGCGGAGGTGCAACGATTGAAGGGCTGGCTAGGTCCCTGCAGGCAGCGGCCAATGGGATGGACGCCGAGAACGACGTTCTGTTCTTGATTCTCACCTCGCACGGCTCCCCCGACGGGCTTGCAGTCAAAGCGGGGCGGCTTACGCAAACGCTCACGCCGTCCAATCTCGCTGGCATGCTGGCGCGGACCGGTATGCGACACAAGGTGGTGATCATCTCGGCCTGCTATTCCGGGGTCTTTATCCCTCGTCTCGCGAACCCCGATACGTTGGTCATCAGCGCGGCCGATGCCGACCATCCATCGTTCGGCTGCCGGGACAAAGCCAAGTGGACCTATTTCGGCGACGCCTTTTTCAATGTCGCAATCCGGCAGGCTAAACGCCTGAAGGACGCCTTTGTTGTGGCGCGCTCGCTCGTCAAAAGGCGAGAACTGCGTGAGCACTTCGAGCCGTCGAATCCCCTCATGGCAGGCGGCGAAAACGTCCAGCCGTTGCTCGTTGCGCGTCCCTGACTCTTGGGCGCGCCGTTCGTGAAGCGTTCTGTGGGTGGGGGACCGTGTAGCGCGACAACTAAGTTGAAACTCTGTGCATTGAATTTCTTTGCCTTTTTTATACGTCCCGCCAGGCATTTGGGACTACCCGCCACGCGAATTGGAACTGTCCAGCGTCCACGCCACATAAATTGAAACTGATTTTGCCGGCCGGGTACAAGCAAACGACCGCGTCGCGCGAGGGGCCACCGCCCGACTCGTAGTCTGGGACTTCGCTCTTGAAATCATTGAAGTTCGTTGCCGTGAGAGCTCGCATCAGCGCGAAAAGTTGCCAAGGAACTCCAGGTGGAGAGTTCGACAGGGCTGGAGTTTCCGACGGCGCGGGAAGGGAGCACATTAGAGACAGTGCCAGCCAGGGCAACGAGCTGGTCGGTCGGGCTTAATGCGGATGTCCGCGAAGGGAGGGACGGTGCCACCCAAGTTGGGCGTTGCGCCGCGTATGTCTGGACCAGAAGAGTACCATCCCTCCTGCGCGACTTTGATGGTTAGAACTAGCCGTCCATAACAGTCTGGCTGCAGGTTCGGATCCTGCCGTCGTCTGATCGACGTAGGGGCTTATGCGGACACTTTGAAAACGACTCGATTTCCGCTTTAAGAACAAATCGATTTCGTTTTGAGAACGACTCGATCGCAGATCCCGCTGATACTTCTCGTAAATTCCGCCTCGTTTTTTTTCGCCGATTTTTGAGCTCGAAAAAAGTGAGGGGGGTCAAATCAGCTTCTTTGGGTCCCCAGATGCCTGCATATCCCCGCTCCAACGGCCTCGCGAGGAAGCCATGAAGCAGCCACCGACGAAGTTCGTCTTCCATGAGCAAGAGGTCGGCGACGTCAGCTTTCGTGCGATGGTGGAAGCCCGTCGCGTTGTTCTTCACATGGAGAATTCGAGCAGCCGCGAGTCCAGTGTGGACCTCATTGGACAGGCATTCGCTCTGCCTTGCCTTTGCTATTCCGAAGCAGGCTGGCAGCGCCGCGGAAGCCATTCTGGTCCGCCGGGCTGGGCTGTTTGCCACGACACAGCGCTTGAGCCCCGGATGTTTCTCGGGCACCTTCACAGCGATGACGTGCGGCTTCTGGCGCACGAGTTCGGGCTGCATCGCGGAGCTTTCCTCGGCCATCAGGTGGCGTTCAAGGATTCCATCGCTGGCCAGACTTTGAAGCAGATCATGCTCCATGATCCCATCCGCGCGGCGCTCTTCCGGAAGGCCGACGCATCGCTCGGCAATTGGGCCGAGCAGGTCGTTTCCGAGGAGCCGGCGCGACCCTGTCGACTGGCGATATGAGGGGACTCCGGCTTCGAAGGCCTTAGGCCGTGTGGACTCTTGGGATTCTCAAATCAGATTGAACGTGATTCAAGGCTTTCTTTTAGGAGGAAGCCT
>NZ_JBEGDB010000163.1:0-17610 GCF_043638955.1 Bradyrhizobium sp. 31Argb
CGAACCGCCGGATACGGACCCGTACGTCCGGTGGTGTGGGAGGGGCGAAGCCGCGAGGCTTCCCCCTATCCCGATCCCCTCGTGGAGACGTGGATTGCTTCGCTGCGTTCGCAATGACGAACTCGTCGTACCAGCATGCGCCGGGACGACGCCGGTGCCAGAGCGGTGCCTGCAATCAGCGCTTCGACTTCTTGGCCTTCTTTTTCTTGGTAGCTTTCTTGGACGTTTTCTTTGGCGCCTTCTTGGCTTTCTTTGCCGACTTCTTGGCGGCCTTCTTGCCGGCCTTTCTGGTCTTCGTTGCTTTCTTCTTCCTGGCCGCCGCTACCTTCTTCGCCACTTTCTTGGCGGCCCTTCGCACCTTCTTCACGGCTGTCGTCGCGACTTCGGTGGTGGCCGTTGCGGCGGTGCCGAGCGTGTCGGTCACTTGATCGATTACGGGCTTGTCGTCGTCCATGTCATCCCCCAACAGTTGAACGAGAGCACAACGATAGCCGGATTCTTGAAAGCGTCAAATCGATGTCGCAGTCCGTGCACTCCGCACTTCGGCGTAGGCGGCAAGCGCGGTCGTTCGCTGGGACTGATGTCAGCCACCGCGGAGGCCGGCAGGGCAACGGCCTGCGGGACGTCGCCGGGAACTGAGGGGGCGCCGACCGGAGCTTCGATTGTCGGCTCAGCGCCGCTATTGCGCGGGCGTGGCGCGCCTGCGGTCGAGCGCGACGAGTGCATCGCTCAGGATCGCCTTGATCCGGTCGATGCCCTGCGGATCGAGCACGGATGGATCAAGGTAGAAATCCAGCCCGGCCGTGCGCTCGACGATCACATCGCCTTTCGCGGTGTCGTCGAGCACGTTGTCGATGGAATAGGGGATCACCTCGCGGCTGATGCCCTTCATGGTGATCGCGGGCAGCGGGTGGGCCTGGATGATGTCCCTGGCCAGCGCAAAGGTCTCGTAGCTGACCACGATGCCTCCGGGCTCGGCGATCGATTGCAGCCGCGCCGCCAGATTGGCTTCGGCGCCGATGATCGTATAGTCCATCCGGTCCACGCTGCCGAAATTGCCGACATTGCAGTAGCCGGAATTGATGCCCATCCGCGACTTGAAGGGCTGTTCAATGCCGGCGGCGCGCCACTTGGCGTTCAGCTCCAGCAGGCGGCGCTGCATCTTCCAGGCCATCTGGACGCAGGCCTCGGCATCCGCCCGGTCCCCCCTGGTTTCGGGATCGCCGAAGAAGATCAGCATGGCGTCGCCGATGAACTTGTCGATCGTGCCGCCATGCTGGTGGGCGATCTCGGACATCTCGGTGAAATACTCGTTGAGCAGTTGGGTGATCTGCTCCGGCTGCAGCCGCTCGGTGGTGGCGGTGAAGTTCTGGATGTCCGAGAAGAAGATCGTCAGTTTCTTGCGCTCGGTGTGAATGGTGACGTCCTTCTGGCCGCTGAAGATGCTCTTGTAGATTTGCGGCGGGATGTAGCGCGATATCTTCAGCGACAGCGTCGCGAGGAAATCGTTGTTGGATTCGAGCTCGCGGTTCATGGCCCGGATTTGCCGGGCCTGGCGGCGCTGCATCATCAGGAAGGAGAGGCCGCTGATGCTGGCCAGCGCCAGATAGGCGAGCAGGTATTTGAAGGAGAACAGGTTTGCGGCGATCGGTTGTGTGATCGCGACCTCCTGGATGCCGCGGACGTCGCCCACCTTCCAGTCCGTCTTGGGGCTCTCGGGATGGGAGTTGTGGCAACTGACGCAGGCCGGGCCCATGACGACCGGGGCGACCAGCCGGACGCGGTCGCTGAACAGCGATGTCGTCGTGTCGACGATCTTCTGGTCCGGGTTCGTGCGCAGGCTCTGCAGCGAAGCTTTCTCGAACTCATCGAGCTGGTGCGGCGCACGGTTCTTGAACGGGAAGTCCGAGACGAAGCGGTAGGTGATGTTCTGCTGCTGCTCGCTGATGACCTTCCCGAGCTCGAGCGACAGCGTCGCCGGGATTGGGATCGCGCCCGGAATGGTCTCGTAGTTGTGGACCACCTGGGTCTGGCCGGGATGGGACAATATCCGCCCGACGACGTTCGAGGCGTAATAGGAGCGAACGCTGCTGACGAGCGAATTGAGATCATTGGCCTGCCGCCGGAGCGCGACTTCCGCGAGATTGGTCAGGTCGAGCCATACCGCGACCGGAAGGGCCGCGAGCAGCAGTGCAATCAGGAACCCTGTCAGGGCCGCGGAGCGTATTTGTCTGGGATTGCTATCCATCGCGATGATCCGATTCCTGCCCGTCCGCAGGCTAAACTTCCATTGCAACCACCGCCTGTAAAGCGCGGCTACGAAGCAGCTTTCTTCAAATTGATGCGTAACTGGCGCGATCTGCGGCGGCGGCTGAAGGTGGGGATGCCGGCAGTCAATTGCGGCCCTGGCTTAGCCGGAGAGGCAATCGGGAGCGAGAAAATGTAGTTCGGAGCGGCTCTCTCATGCCCGGCGCGAGGCCGGGCATGATGGTCGGATATCGATGGCGCGGGCGCTTACTTCGGTTGTCCGACGATACGGATATAGGGCTTCGGCGCCTTCCAGCCTTCGGGGTAGATCGTCTTGGCTTCGTCGTCGCTGACGGAGCCCGCGATGATGACGTCCTCGCCCTGCTTCCAGTCGGCCGGCGTCGCGACGCGATGCTTGGCGGTGAGCTGCAGCGAGTCGATGACGCGCAGTATCTCCTGGAAGTTGCGGCCGGTGGTCATCGGATAGACCAGCACCAGCTTGATCTTCTTGTCGGGGCCGATGATGAAGACGTTGCGGACGGTCTGGTTGTCCGCCGGCGTCCGGACGAGGGGATCGCCCGAGGTCGAGGCGGGCAGCATCTCGTAGAGCTTGGAGACGTTGAAGTCGGTGTCGGCGATCATCGGGTAGTTCGGCGCGGCACCCTGGGTCTCCTCGATGTCAACAGACCATTTGGCATGGCGGTCGACGGGATCGACGGAAAGGCCCATCAGCTTGACGCCGCGCTTGTCGAATTCCGGTTTCAGCTTGGCGAGCGCGCCGAGCTCGGTGGTGCAGACCGGGGTGAAGTCCTTGGGATGCGAGAACAGGAGCGCCCAGCTATTGCCGATCCAGTCGTGGAATTTAATTTTGCCCTCGGTGGTTTCGGCTTCGAAGTCGGGGGCGGTCGCGCCAATGGGAAGTGTCATGGTTTTGCCTCATGCTATTGAAGTGGCTAAAGAAAATCTTTTCTGGGTGACCGCCGAGTATAGGCACAACAAGGGCTTAAGTGAACCACTGTAGCTAAAAGGTGAAATCATTCTCTTTTGTGACGGAACTCCAAGCAACTTCTTTTGATCGGCCCGCCTGCGGCGAAAAAACCCATAATGCCCGCAAGAGCACGGATTGCCGTGGAATTGCCTTTTATGGTCCCCATCTCCGCGGTCCGGTCTGCTAATAGGCGCGAACCGTGACAGCCGTCACAGCGACCAATTGGCAACTATGTACAAATGTCGAAACCCCGGTTTCGAATCGGTAACCACTCGTTTACGCCGGCATGGAAATGCTGGACTGAAATAAGGAACTGAGAAGTCTCGCTATGTCTGCCCCTAGTATCGAGGCGACCGATGCGGTCGCCCTGCAACCGTCCTGCCGCAAGACTGCCGCCCATGCCCTCACCATCGTACGCGATGGCGTGATCACCGGCGAAGGCCCCACCACCAAGGGCCGCATCCACTTTTCCCGAGCGCTCGATGCCGATGACGCCGCCTGGTGCGCGCGCATCCTCACCGCCTCCGCCGTTGCGCACCAGCCGGTGAGCCGGGAGGAGGTCGCGGCGTTGTTCGAGATCAACGAAGCCGCGGCCGAGCGCAGCGACGATGGCCGTTTCGACGACCTCCTGGCCAAGGCGGTCGCCCATCACGCCGCTTCGATGTCCGGCCTGCCGGTGCCGCCCCGCACGGTGGCGCTGTCGCCGGACACCGACATCGAGAGCTGGGCGCCCACCCACGCCGCCAATATCGACACCAAGGTGCTGGAGTGGATCGCGAGCCAGATGCGTGGCAAGCGCCGCACCAGCCACGCGCTCGCCGCGATGGTCGCCACCCTGGTCGGCGCCGCGGCGCTGCCGCTGGTGCAGTTGCCGAACGTGTTCGATATCGCGTTGGTGTAAGCCACCCGACCTCGAAAAGGGTACCGACGGCGGGGGCTATTTCCCCGCCGTTTTCTGTTTGCCGCTCTCGACGTCAAGCCCCAGCGTCCGCCCGGGGAAACCGGCGACGTCGAAATAGCGGGTCGACAGCACCCGCTGGAATTTGACGACCGTGCGCAGCCCGTTGCCGGCCGGCTTCGAGGTGATGGTGCCGTCGGCCATCTTCGGGACGATGCCGTTCGGGATCGCTTCCGACACCACCCGACCCAGCAGCCCGCCATTGGCGCTGGTGCGGAGGTCGAGCAGCTTGGCGATGGTCATGCCGACGTCAGCGTTGCTGACGGGAAGGGGATCGACATAGCCGGATTTGAAGTCGGGTCCGATCGCCGCCATGAAGTTCAGCGTGTCGCCCCGGCTGAAGCTGCCGTGCATGCCCTGGCCCTGACGCAGGACCGTGTCGGCGACCTGGACCGAGCAGTTGGTTGGCTCCTCGCAGCCCGACGACCAGGAGCGGAAGTTGACCACGATCGACGGCGTCGGGGTCACCGCCTTGCCCCGCAGGTTGAGCTGGGAGATCGGCAGCGTGCCGGGGAAGCGTCCGAACCGGTCATCGACGAAGAGGCCGCTGACATAGTCCTGCTCCAGCAGCGCCTTGATGACGCGGCCAGTGAGCTTCTTGTCCCGGTTCGGCAGATAGACCAGGTCCGACCCGCCGTTGGTGGCCACGACCACATCGGGCTTGGTTGGATCCTGGCCGAGCACGCCGTTGCCGGCCTTGGGATGGGCGTTGTCGGCGACGCGCGCGTTCTTGTCGTTGGGATCGAACAGCGGCAGGTCCAGCGCCTTGGCCAGATCGATCGCCAGGAAGCCCATCGGCAGGAAATCCTTCGGCGTATCGTCGTAGGAGATCTTGGCCGAGGGGCTGGTCTTGCTCTCTTTCGAGATCGTCGAGAAGCCGTGGTCGGCGGAGACGATGATGTTGGTGGAAGAGGCGAGCCCGAGTTCGTCGAGCGCCTTGCGCAATTGCGCGAGGTTGTCGTCGGCGTTCTTGATCGCGGCCATCGAGGTCGGCCCGTTGATCCCGGGCGTGATCGTGTTGAGGCTGTCGCCCGTGTTGTGCTGGCTGCCGTCAGGGTCGCGCGACCAGAACACCAGCACGAACGGCTTGTTGCGGGCCTTGAACATCGGCAGCACGACCTTTGTGGCGACGTCGGCGAAATAGGCCTGCTGGGCGACATTGGCCACGGTGGTGCCCGGGGTCTTGGCGTCGCCGGCCTTGGCGTTGTCGCCGCGGCTGGGCGTCGTCAGCGCCAGGTTGGCTTTGGTGAGCGCATCCTTTACCTCCTCGGACAGGGGAACGCCGTTCTTGCCGCCAGTGGAATCGTCGAAGATGATGGTGTGCTTGCCGCGATCGGTGTGGTCGAACAGCAGCGTCGGGCCGACCTTGCCGATGGCCGCGGTGCTGAAACCCTTCTCGCGCGCCATCTTCAGGATGGTCTCTTCGTTCAGATAGTCGCCGTTGAAATGGTCGTCGATGTCGGCCAGCACAGCATCGTTCTCGATGAAGGGCACAACGGTGTCGCCCGCGGGCGCCGAAGAATAGCCGGTGTAGATCGTGTTGCTGAAAGTGCCGGTGTCGCCGAGATGGTGGCCGGTCGACATCGCCGAGCTGTTGGCCATGGTGAAGGTCGGAAACAGTGAATGCGAGTTCTTGAAGTTGACGCCCTTGTCGCGGATATCGGCCATCATCGGCGCCGTCTGCGGGGTGACGATGCGGGAGCGCAGACCGTCGGGGATGAACAGGATCACGTTACGTGGCGTGTTGTTCTGGGCCGATGCGGCCCCGGCCGCGAGCGTGATCAAGCCTGCCGATAGCAATGTTATTGTGCGGCGCATCTTCATTTCCCCCTGTCAGCAGCAACTTCCTGCGATCGATCGTCGCACCCGTTTAGTTTTGCTATATGACAGAATTGTTACATCTGGCCACGATGCCCGTCGAACTATCGAGTCATCGCTCCGAGCTTCGCATCGCGATCAGTTGTGTGCCGCCTTGGGTAGCCCGGCGCGCAGTTCGGCAGCATGCTCACCCCGCCGCCCGAACCGTGCGTAGAGCGCTGGCAGAACGGCGAGCGTCAGCAGGGTCGCGCTGATCAGGCCGCCGATGACCACGGTCGCCAGCGGCTTTTGTACCTCCGCGCCCGTGCCGGTGGCGAAGGCCATCGGCACGAAGCCGAGCGCCGCCACCAGTGCGGTCATCACGACCGGGCGAAGCCGGGTGAGGGCGCCATTCTCGATTGCCTGTCGCAGCGGCATGCCGTCCTCATGGAGCTTACGGACCAGGCTCAACATCACCAGGCCGTTCAGCACGGCGACGCCGGACAGCGCAATGAAGCCGACCGCCGCCGAGATCGAGAACGGCATGCCGCGAAGCCAGAGCGCGGCGATGCCGCCGGTGAGCGCGAGCGGCACGGCGCTGAACACCACCAGCGCATCGCGCGCCGATCCGGTGGCCGCCAGCAGCAGCAGGAAGATCAATGCAAAGCACGCCGGCACGACGATGCCGAGCCTCTGCCGCGCCGCCGCCAGGTTCTCGAACTGTCCGCCCCAACTCATCCAGTAGCCGGGCGGCAGCTTGACCTGCTGGCCGACCTTGGCCTGGGCTTCCGCGACGACCGAGCCGAGGTCGCGGCCGCGGACGTTGGCGGTGATGACGATGCGGCGCTTGCCGTTCTCGCGGCTGATCTGGTTCGGCCCCTCGGTGAAGGAGAATCGCGCCAATCGGTTGAGCGGCAGGCTCTGGACAGTTGCATTGGGCGTTGCCTTCGGCAGCGCCACGGGAAGGTTGCCGAGCGCCTCGAGGTCGGATCGCAAGCCTTCCGGCAATCTTACGACGATGTCGAACCGGCGGTCGCCCTCGAACACGACGCCGGCGTCCTGGCCGCCGACGGCGGCGCCGATCACATCCTGCACCGCCGCCGCGCTCAGACCGCGGCGGGCGATCGCGGCACGGTCGACCTTGATGTCAAGGACGGGAAGGCCGCCGGCCTGTTCCACCTTCACATCGGTCGCCCCCTGCACCGAGCGCAGGATCGAGGCCACTTCGTTGGCCGCTTTCAGCATCGGCTCGAACTCGTCGCCAAACACCTTGACGGCGATGTCGCCGCGAACGCCAGCCAGCAATTCGTTGAAGCGCATCTGGATCGGCTGAGTGAACTCATAGACATTTCCGGGAACGCGATTGACCGATCTTGCGATCTGCTCGACCAGTTCCTCCTTCGTCATCGAAGGATCCGGCCATTGATCGCGCGGCTTGAGCATGATGAAGGTGTCGGACGCGTTCGGCGGCATCGGGTCGCTCGCGACCTCGGCCGTGCCGGTCTTGGAGAAGACGAAGGCGACCTGCGGCAGACGGCTGACGGCGTTCTCGACCGCAAGCTGCATCGCCTGCGATTGCGACAGCGCGGTGCTGGGAATCCGCAGCGCATGCATGGCGATATTCTTCTCGTCCAGCGACGGGATGAACTCCTGCCCGAGGCGCGCGAAGCCCGCCAGTGCGGTGGCAAACAGCACGGCCGCCGTTGCGATGACAGGCAGGGGGGCTGCAATCGCATAGCGCAACAGCGGCCGGTATAGGCGCTTCAAGGCAGCAACCAGCTTGCTTTCATGCTCCTGAACGCGTCCGGTGACGGCAATGGCGATCGCGGCGGGAACGAGCGTCAGCGACAGGACGAATGCCGATGCCAGCGCCAGGATCACGGTCACGGCCATCGGGGTGAACATCTTGCCTTCGATGCCGGTGAAGGTGAGGAGCGGCACGTAAACCAGGAGGATGATGGCCTGCCCGTAGAGGCTCGGGCGGATCATCTCGACCGCGGAAGCGCGCACCGTGGCCAGCCGCTCGTCGCGGGAGAGGGGACGCCCGAGGTCGCGCTGCCGCTCCGCCAGATGGCGCAGGCTGTTCTCGGTGATGATGACGGCGCCATCGACGATCAGGCCGAAATCGAGTGCGCCCAGGCTCATCAGATTGGCGCTGATGCGGCCCTGCCACATGCCGATCGTGGTCATCAGCATCGCCACGGGGATCACCAGCGCGGTGATCAGCGCGGCGCGAAAATTGCCCAGCAGGACAAACAGCACCGCGATGACCAACAGCGCACCCTCGCTCAGATTGGTCGCAACCGTCCTGACGGTGGCATCGACCAGTTGAGTGCGGTCGAGCACGGTCTTGACCTCGACACCAGGCGGCAGCGTCGGCGCGATCTCGCGCAGCCGCGTGTCGACCGCCGACGACACAGTGCGGCTGTTGGCGCCGATGAGCATCAGTGCGGTGCCGACGACCACCTCGTGGCCGTTCTCGCTGGCGCTGCCGGTGCGGCTCTCGCCGCCGATCGCAACGGTGGCGATATCGCGGATCCGCACCGGAACGCCGCCGCGCGTGGTGACGACAATGGCGCCGAGTTCCTCCATGTTCTCGATGCGGCCACCGGAGCGCACGACAAAGCCCTCGCCGTTCTTTTCGATGTAGCGCGCGCCGCGGCTGACATTGTTGGTCTCGATCGCGTTCGCCACGTCGGCAAAGGTCAAGCCGAGCGCGATCAGCTTCGCCGCATCCGGATGGACCTGGTACTGCTTGAGATAGCCGCCGATCGTATCGACACCGGCAACGCCGGGAACGGTCTTGATCTGCGGCCGGATGATCCAGTCCTGTACCGTGCGCAAATAGGCGTTCTTCTCGATGTCGCCTTTGAGCCGCGTCCCGTCGCTGGTGACAAAGCTTCCGTCGCGTTGCAGACCCAGCGCGCCGTCGGCTTCGACCGGTTTGTCGGCGAAGCGAACGGTCCACATGTAGATCTCGCCGAGCCCGGTCGAGACCGGACCGATCCGCGGCTCGATGCCTTGCGGCAGGCGCGCGCGGACCTCGGCCAGGCGTTCGGTAACCTGCTGGCGCGCAAAGTAGATATCGGTGGCTTCGCTGAAGACCGCGGTCACCTGTGAAAAGCCGTTGCGCGATAGCGAGCGTGTGCTCTCGAGGCCGGGCGCGCCGGCGAGGGCCGTCTCGACGGGAAAGGTGACCTGCTTCTCGATTTCGAGCGGCGACAGCGCGTGGGCCGCGGTGTTGATCTGCACCTGCTTGTTGGTGATGTCGGGCACCGCGTCGATCGACACCCTCGTCAACGCAAAGCCGCCGAGCGCCATGACGACGGCGCAGAGCGCAACGACCACCCAGCGACGATGAATGGAGAAGCCGATGATGCCCTCAATCATGGCCATGCTCCGCTTCGGCCTTTTCCAACTCGGCCTTGAGCGTGAATGTGTTGGCGACCGCGATCGTCTCTCCGGGCGAAAGGCCGCTCACGATCTCGACGTCGTCATCATCCTCGCGACCGGTACGCACCTGCCGCGCCTCAAACCCTTCGGCGTTACGCACGAATATCGTGGCGTTGCCCTTGACGGTCTGAAGCGCTTTCTTCGAGACGATCACCTTGGAGGGCTCGCCGCCGAGCGGCACTTCCGCGGTGACGAAAGTGCCGGGCCTCCATCGGTGATCCCGGTTCGCCAGGGTTGCGATCACGCGGGCGTTGCGGGTCTCGCGATCGAGCAGGGGGCTGACAAAGATCACCCGCGCGACCGCTTCGTCGTCGCTGCCGATCGCGCGGATCGTGACCAGTCCGCCCTCGTGCACCGCGGCGATGTTTTCCGGGGAGACCGCGAGATCGACCCAGATATCGTCGAGATTGACAATGACGAACAGCTCACTTTCCTGGCCCTCGCGGCCGATCAGCCCACCGAGGTCGACGCGCCGCTCCGAGACGCGGCCCGAGATCGGCGCACGCAAATATTGTTCGCGCAGACTTTCCGGCGGCTGGTTCGGGAGGTCGACGATCTCCTTTTCTGAAAGCCCCAGCGCGAATAGCTTTTGCCTGGCGCCGTCGAGCTTGATCCGTGCGTCATTGGCGGTGAGCTGGATCCGCAGGAATTCGTTTTCCGACATGGCCCGGCTTTCGGCCAAGCTCTTTTGCCTGTTGTAGAGCGTCTGCTGCAGATCGTTGGTCAGCCGCGCGGCGAGGTATTCGCTCTTGGCGTCCGCCACGTCCCGGCTTTCGATGACGGCGACGATCTCACCTTTTTCGACACTGTCGCCGAGGCGCTTGCGCAGTTCGGCGACCGTCGCCAGCACGCGCACGGAGACGCGGCCGACGTGGTCGGCGTCGGGGATAAGCGAGCCCGGTGCCAGGAAGTGGCGTTTGAGCGTACCGCCCGCAACCGGCGCCAGCCTGATGCCGGCATTCCTGATCTGCTCCTCGCTCAGCGCGATGTGCTCGGTGCCGTGATCCTCGCTTTCGGCCTTTGCCGTTCCGGTCGTCGCCGTTTCCTGCTGCGCTGGCGGCCAATGCGACCAGGCCGCGATACCAAGGCCGCCACCGACGATGATGCCGGCAACGAAAAGAAGAATCCGTCTCATATATGCCTTCCCCACCGCGCACGGGTCCAGGCCCGGCGCTGCCGCCATAGCGACGCGTTCAATCAAGGCCCGCTGCCGGGAGGCAGCGCAGCCGGATCGGTCATGCCGATCGGATCAGGCGCGGGGTGGCTTGAAGGGACAGAGCGGTTCGGCCGCTTCGGGGGCGCGCATGGCGAGAAAGCGATAGGCGTGCGCAGCGTATTCGATCGTGACCGACGTGTCCTGCGGTGCCACGGTCGATACGTGGGTCAGGCAGTGGTCGCCGTGGGGCAATGCTGGATGGACGGGAGCCTTGTCGGTGGCATCACCGGCGAGTTGCGCGATCGACAGCGCCGGTATTGCATCGTCGCTGTCGAAGCCGAGACCGTGAAAGAAGGACAGCACGAGCGCCAACGAGATCAGTCCCGCAAGCAGGCTACGCCATCGGCGTGACGGGGCCTTGCGGGTCGAACAATCCGGTGCGGCGAAGCGAGAGTCCATGCCGCTAGTTAGCGTTACCCCAGCGCCGATTCAAGGCAGGAGATTTCTGAATGCTATAACGTTACCCTTTCGCCAGCAGCCCGCTTGTGCCTCGTAACGCCGAATATGACGGCGCGACGACGGCGTCGCGCAGTTTCGGGCGATTGTGAAGTCAGTGCCTCCGGTCGCTGCGGCGGATCGCCTCGCTTATGGCCGGGCAGGCCGGGATGAAGTAGAACGTCCCTAAACAGCCGGCTTCGCGGAGGTGAGGGAAATGCTCGCACGAATCGTGGTCGCAACTCTTCTCATGATCTCCAGCGCGTTCGCGCAGGAGCGCTCAATCACGGTGGCATCGACGACATCGACCGAGCAGTCCGGACTGTTCGGTTTCCTGTTGCCGCGCTTTACGGCGGCGACGGGGATCGGTGTCAACGTGGTCGCGGTCGGCACCGGCCAGGCGCTCGACATCGGACGGCGGGGCGATGCCGACGTGGTGTTCGTGCATGATCGCCCGGCGGAGGAGAAGTTCATGGCCGAAGGATTTGGCGTCAAACGCCAGGACGTGATGTACAACGATTTCGTGGTGATCGGCCCGAAGGCGGATCCGGCGCACATCGCTGATGGCAACGACGTCACGGAAGCGCTGAAGAAGATCGCCGCCGCGAAGGCGACCTTCGTCTCGCGCGGCGACCGCTCCGGCACGCACCAGGCCGAATTGCGGCTCTGGAAGGAGGCCGGCATCGACATCGCGACGGCGAAGGGATCCTGGTATCGCGAGATCGGGCAGGGGATGGGGCCCGCACTCAACATGGCCGCATCCGACAACGCCTATGTGCTCTCGGATCGCGGCACCTGGCTATCGTTCAAGAATCGCGGCGATCTCGCGATCCTGACCGAGGGCGATCGGCGCCTGTTCAACCAATATGGCGTGATGCTCGTCAATCCGGCCAAACACCCGACCGTGAAAGCCAGAGATGGGCAGGCCTTCGTCGACTGGTTGATCTCCGCCGAGGGGCAGAAGGTGATCGCCGACTACAAGGTCGGCGGCGAGCAGCTATTTTTCCCCAACGCGTCCGACTAGCAGGAACGCGACCGTGCTCACGGTTACGCTGAGGCCGAGCAGGATCAGGCCAAGCCCGAGCGCCAGTGGCAACTCGCCCTTGCTGGTTTCTAGCGCGATCGCGGTCGTCATGGTCCGGGTGTAGCCGCGGATATTGCCGCCGACGATGATGATGGCGCCGACTTCGGCGATGGCGCGGCCGAAGGCGGCAAGAAACGCCGTCAACAACGAGCCGCGGCCGAGCGATGACAACACCGCCATGCTGCGCAGGCGCGACATGCCATCGGCGCGCATGAGGTCGGCATATTCCGTCCACAATAGCGAGACCGGACGGTGCACGAGAGCGACCACGATCGGCGTGGCGAGGATCGTCTGCGCGACAATCATGGCGCTCGGCGTGAACAGCAGTCCGGCAAAGCCGAGCGGACCGGAACGCGACAGCAG
Organism: Bradyrhizobium sp. 31Argb; assembly: GCF_043638955.1. Classification (NCBI taxonomy): domain Bacteria; kingdom Pseudomonadati; phylum Pseudomonadota; class Alphaproteobacteria; order Hyphomicrobiales; family Nitrobacteraceae; genus Bradyrhizobium; species Bradyrhizobium sp. 31Argb. The sequence continues at coordinate 12,542 of NZ_JBEGDB010000163.1, forward strand.
GAGGTAAAGGGCCAGTCCAACCACCACCGGCGGCAGGCCGAGCATGGCGTTCGCCAGCACGATCGTGGCCTGCCTGCCCTGAAACCGGCTGATCGCGAGCAGGACGCCGAGGGGCGCGCCGATCAGCAGCGCGAGCAGGCTCGCCGTCAGGCTGACGCGCAACGATAGCAGGACGATGCCGATCAGCTCAGCGTCAAGGCTGGCGATCAGCGAGAGCGCCGTCGCCACCGATTGCGTGAAATCATTCATCCTGCTGCGCGCTTGGCCGCCCCGGTGAGATCGCCCGAATGAAGATTGCCGGCTGGCACCATCCAGCAAACACCTAAATCTCTCATAAACTGCGTAACGTCCAATACCGCACAAGCAATGTTGCGCGGGCGAAATCTGGTAACGCTCAGAAACAAAGTTCCATGTTAACCGGCTGATAACTCATTTTCCTAACGCCCTCTTGGGTTGTGTCCCCTACAACAAGCGCTTGTAGGGGCAGGGAAATGTCAGACAGCTCGGCCAAGAGCGATATCTTGCAGAGCCGGTGGTGGCCGAAATGGGCCGTCGTGGCGCCATTGCGATTGAGTGCAATCCGGTGGCTCGTGCTGTGCGCGGCGGCACTCGTGGCCGCGATTGGGCTCGGCACCGGGTACTTGGCGCTGCAATTCCGGGAGCGCGCGCTCGATCTCGCCGAACGCGAACTCTCCAACACTGCGCTGCTGCTGTCCCGCCATTTCGATCAGCAGCTCTCCGATCTCCAGCACGTGCACGATGATGTCGTCGCCAACATGCGGGCGGACGGGGTCGATACGGCCGATCAGTTCGAAAAGATGATGTCGCTGCTGAGCGCGCACGAAATGCTGCGCACCAGGCTTGCGGCGCTGCCGCATGTTGGTGGTCTCAATCTGTTCAATGCCGAGGGATGGCTGATCAATTCCTCCGAGATGTGGCCGGTGCCTGACCTGAACGTCAGGGATCGGCGATATTTCAGGGAGTTTACCTCCGGCAAGCCGACACCCGATGTTATCGTCGAGCCCGCGGTGAGCCGCGTCACGGGCAAATGGACGACGCTGTTCGCCCGCAAGATTGTCGACGGCAATGGCGCTATCATCGGCTTTTCCAGCCGGGGCGTCGAGCCCAGCCAGTTCGAGGATTTCGTCGCCTCTCTGGCGCTGAATGGCGACACAATCATCTCAATGATCCATCGCGACGGCACGGTGATCGCCCGCTATCCCAAGGATGATGGGGCGATTGGCAAGAGCGTAGCCGGTCTCCCGTCATTCCAGAAGGCGCTGACGCTTGACGGGAACATCTCGGGCCGCTTCAGCACTGAAGATGCCGAAGACAAGATCGGGGCGGTTCGACCGCTCACTCATTTTCCGATCCTGATCGTTGCCACGACCAAGACCTCGACCGCGCTCGCCGACTGGCGGGCGCAGACGAAACTGCAGTTCAGCGCTGCGATCCTGGCGATCATCGTCGTCATCGTCACGATCTTCCCGATCGTGAGACAACTGCAGCAACAGCATGAGGCCGCGCGCCAGAAGCTGTCGGAGAAGAGCTCTCATCTCGACACCGCCATCAACAACATGACCCAGGGGCTGTTGCTGTTCGATGCGTCGGGCCGGCTCGTGATCTGCAATCAGCGCTATCTCGATATGCTAGGCGTATCGCCTGACGTCGCCAGGCCCGGATGCCACCTGCGCGACCTCGTGCTGCACCGTCAGTCGATCGGATCCTTTATCGGCGATGTCGACGAATATTGCGCGCACTTCATCGGACCTAACAGCAGCGAGATCGGCGAACGCCACTTCTCGACGCAAGACGGACGAATTATCCGAATGATCTTCAAACATTCGCCGGATGGGGGCTGGGCCACAACGTTCGAGGATGTGACCGAGCGGCGCCGGGTCGAGGCGAAGATCGAACATCTCGCCCATTACGATCCGCTGACCAGTCTGCCGAACCGGACGCTGTTCCAGCGCCACGCCGAAGGCTTGCTGCTCGAAACAGCCGATGTGCAGTTCGCGATCCTCTATATCGATATCGACGAGTTCAAGCGCATCAACGATTCGCTCGGCCATTTGATCGGCGATGAATTCCTCACAGGTGTCGCCGAACTGTTGCGGCAGTCGATCGGACCGGAGGATTTCATCGCTCGTCTCGGCGGGGACGAGTTCGCCATCGTTCAGCGCGGCATCACGGCCGATATCGATGTCAGCGCGCTTGTTGAACGGATCTATCAGGCGCTGCGGACGCCGTTCGATTGCCATGGCCATCACTTGTCCGGCGACGCCAGCATCGGCATCGCGGTCGCGCCGCGGGATGGTACCGATCTGCTCGGCTTGTTGAAGCGCGCGGACCTTGCGATGTACGCCGCCAAGGCTGCCGGTCGCCGCACCCACCGTTTCTTCGAGCCGGAGATGGAGAAGGAGGCCAAGCTCCGCCGCGAGCTAGAAGCCGATATGCGCACTGCGCTGGTCGAAGGCGGGTTCGAAATCCACTATCAGCCGCTGGTCGATCTGCGCAGCGACGAGGTCACCGGCTGCGAGGCGCTGGTGCGCTGGCGGCATCCGGTGCGCGGCATGGTGTCGCCGGCCGAGTTTATTCCGGTCGCCGAGGAGACGGGCCTGATCGAGGAGATCGGGCAGTGGGTGCTGCGGACCGCCTGCACTGAGGCTGCCACCTGGCCCGCCCATGTGCGGGTGGCGGTCAACGTGTCGCCGATTCAGTTCAAGTCGGAAGCGTTGTCGCTGAAGGTCGCGGCGGCGTTGGCCGAGAGCGGGCTCGATCCGCGCCGCCTAGAGCTCGAAATCACGGAGGCGGTCCTGATCGCGGACGATGATGCCGCGCTGGTCGCGCTCAACCAGCTCCGCGCGCTCGGCGTTCACATCGCGCTGGATGATTTCGGAACCGGCTATTCTTCGCTGCAATATCTGCAGCGCTTCCCGTTCGACAAGATCAAGATCGACCGCAGCTTCGTCAAGGAAGTCACCCGCAATAGCTCGTCGGCGTCGATCATCCGCGCGGTGGTGAGCATCGCGGCCGACCGCGATATGATCACGACGGCGGAAGGGGTCGAAACCGAGCAGCAGCGCGACACAGTGCACATGCTGGGCTGCACCCAGATGCAGGGTTATCTGTTCAGCGCGGCGCGCACGGCGCGGGAGATCCGCGCGATGCTGGCATCCGAAACGGCTGAAGTGGAGGACGCCGCCTGATCGGCGACGTTTCAGCATTCGTGCCGATCCTCGCCGTAGCCTGTGATAAGCCGCAGCAGCCGTTCGATAGCGGCGCCGATCGCAAGGCCGGCAACGACATCGCTCAGCCAGTGCGCGAGCAGGACGACGCGTGTCAGCACAAGGCCTCCACCGATTGCCCAGACCACGTTGCGCTTTGCCGGCGGAAGCACGGTCGCGGCTGAGGCGATTGCGCCGACGTGAATCGCGTGGCCTGACGGAAAGGCGTCCTCAGGCTTGCCGGAGAACGGGACGCCATGCAGGTGACCTCGGGCTGTCCGTCGATCGGGCCGCTCCTGGTCGAATACCGTTTTCAGCACGTGGGGCAGGACGGCCGTCACGATCGTGGTCAGGAGGACGTGGCTGCTGCTGCGACGCTGCTTTGCGTCCTTGTTGCGCGAATAAAGCCACCAGCCCAGCGCAAGCGCGCAGATGACGTGCTCGTCCGCGCCCCACGTCAGCACCTCGGCAGCGCGCTCGGTTGTCGGCGTCGTGTATTCCGACACGGTGTCGGCGATTGCCTTGTCAGCGCGGGTTGGCTGCACCCGAAAAAGCGCCATCAGAGTCTCCCTTCGAGACTATAAACCTCTGACAGCCGTGATGGTTTCGCGAGCGCACCCCCTCGTAGGAACCAAAATTCCGGCCACGGGTTTGCCGCTCACAACCCTTACAAGAGGCAAGGACCATGAAGAGATCGATCGTGGTGGCGGCAGTTGCCGTCGCCTTTATTTCCACCTCGGCAGCCGCGCAATCGGTCGGCGAGAAGACCGGCGTCAATTCGGTATTGGGCGTCGCTCCCTCGACGGCCGATTTCGTCAAGGAAGCGGCGACCAGCGACATGCTGGAGATCGAGGCAGGCAAGCTCGCCGAGCAGAAGGGCAATGCGGAGGAGAAGAAATTCGCGTCCCAGATGATCGCCGATCACACCAAGACCAGCAGCGAACTGAAGGGCCTGGTCACGAGCAGCGAGGGCGTGCAGATTCCATCGGGCCTGGATTCGTCTTCGCAAAGCAAGCTCGACAAGCTGCGCGACACCAAACCGGAGAACTTTGCAAGTCAATATAACCCGATGCAGGTGAGCGCCCACAAGGATGCGGTGTCGCTGTTCGAACGCTACGCCAAGAGCGGCGACAATCCGAAGCTGAAGGATTGGGCCGGCAACACGCTCCCGACGCTGCGTCACCATCTCGAGATGGCGCAGGCGCTGGACAAAAATCGCAAGTGACCCCGCGGCGTCAAGGCTTGCGGTGATTGCGTGTCCATCGCACGATCAGCGGCAGAGCGTACCAGAATCCGATTAGCACGAGAAAACTCGCCACCGCGTAAGTGGCGGCGAGTTCGCGGTTGGTGATCCTGCCGAGCACGACATAGCTCTCTGCGGCGATGCCGGCAGCCAGAAAAAGCGGCGCCACTGTCACCAGCGCGGAGGCAATGCGCAGAAAGCTCGCAGAATCCGCGCCCCGATAGGAAAGCCGGTGCAAGGAAGCCGGCGTCATCAGGAGGATGACATTCATGGCGACAAGGCCGAGCGCGACGGCATGCACGATTTTTGCCGTTTGCGGCATTTCTTCAAATCCGCTGGTGAGCATGGCGATGAATTGAAAGCCGAACAGGGCCTGCGCGCCGGGGATGATGACGCGCGCTTCGGTCAGCAACTGGTCGACCTTTGTCGCGAGCGGGGTTGTTCCTCCTGAATCGGGCATTAGGGGTCTCTCCCGGTGAAACAGCTCCAATCCGAACCATGCAAAGCTTGATGCGAGTACCAGCGCTAGGCCGTGTGGACAGTTACCTTATCCAGAGCAGAGTGGCGGCAATGGCGACGACGGCGAAGTAGTTTCGCGC
>NZ_JBEGDB010000164.1:0-17561 GCF_043638955.1 Bradyrhizobium sp. 31Argb
CTCCCTCGTTTGAGATTTCGACAACCTCATTCTGGCACAACTGATGCCGTAGGGGGCCGTCCACCCCATCAACCACAAATGTGGTATTGCGCAGGCCGAGGCCACTATCCCGTCCACGACCAACACCGGTGGTGATGGGTCCCGGCCTCCGCCGGGACGACGAATAGAGGATTAAGCCACGCTTTCCAAAAATGCTTCTTCCGCGGCTTGCACGGCGTCGGGGGTTCCGACATGCATCCAGACACCGTCGAGCCTGAGCCCGAACAGTCGTTCCTGCTCGTTGGCACGGTCGAACAGCTTGGTCAGCGAGAACTCGCCCGTGGGGGCGTCCGCAAAGATCGACGGCGACATGATCGCGGCGCCGGCATAGACGAACGGCACCACCTGCTGCTCCCGCCGCTTGCGCAGCGCGCCGTCCGGCAGCATGGAATAGTCGCCGCGACCGCCATAGCCGATGCTGTTCGCGGTCGGCGCCATCAAGAGCAGGATATCCATCTTCGTGGGGTCGAAGGTCTCCGCGAGCCGCGCCAGGTTTGGCCGCACGCCGTCGATCCACATCGTGTCGGCGTTGACGTGAAAGAACGGCTCAGGCCCGAGCAGCGGCAACGCCTTTACGACCGCGCCACCGGTGCCCAGCACCTTGTCACGCTCGTCCGAGATGATCACACGCGGCTGCTTCCGCGTCTTGACGTGCTCGATGATCTGGTCCGGCAGATAGTGCACATTGACCACGGCCTCGCTCACGCCGGCAGCGGCAAGCTTGTCCAGGACGTGATCGAGCAACGGCTGGCCCGCCACGCTCACCAGCGGCTTCGGCATATGGTCGGTCAAGGGCCGCATGCGCAGGCCGAGACCGGCAGCGAGGACCATGGCTTTACTGGGGGTGACGGACATTCTTCCGGGCTCTCGAACCGTTCAAATCGTGACGCGCGCCATCCTATCACGCCGATTTGGGGCGCGCATAAGATCGACGCGATAGTCGCCGGACATGACGGCCGTGCGACGGGGAAGAAAACGCGTCAAAAACAACAATCTTCAGGCGTCGGCGGGTTGCGAGCCGCGCTTGGCCGCCTTCTTCTTTTTGTCGCCCTGTTTGAGGAAATTGACCCCGATCTGGTCGCCATTGACCCAGGACAATTCACAGCGGCGATAGGCAAGCCCGGTCGATGACAACAGCAGGAAGAACTCCTTCAGGTGCAGGCCCTCCACCGAGCCCTCGACGGTCAGCTTGGCGCCGGTCTCGGAAACATCCTCCATGGTGCAGTCGCGTCGCCACGTGCCGTCGATCCCCATCATGTGCGCGGGAATGCCGCGTTCGAAGGTGACACGCTCGCCGCGGCGCCGTTCTGTCTTCATCGCCAAACTCAAACCCTCAACCAAGCCGCTCTGCATCCGGAGCGTGTGTCACACTAGGGCGGCTCGGGCTAACAGGGGGTAAATCAGGAAACCGGTGGCGGGACGTGGGCCGCGTACCATTCACGGAGGCCGGCCAGCGCCGGGTGGGCCAGTGAACGAGTGAGGTAAGTCCAGATCCGCGGCTGGTGCTTGAGATAATGCGGCTTGCCGTCCCGCCCGTTGAGCCGCGCGAAGATCCCGAGCAGACGCGTGTTACGCTGCGCCGACATGATCGCGTAGAGCTCGGCGAAGCTGGCCGCGTCGAAATGCTCCTCGGTGGCCCGCCGCGCCTTGATGTAGCGGGAGAGCAGCGTGAGCTCGAGCTGCTCGGGCACGTCGATCCGCGCGTCCTGCAACAGCGACACCAGATCATAGGTGGCAGGCCCGAGCACGGCGTCCTGGAAGTCGATCAGGCCCAGCCGCAGGATACCTGTACGCTCGCCAAGCCAGATCAGATTGGGCGAGTGGAAGTCGCGCAGCACCCAGGTCCGCGGCGCCGCGGCCGGCTTCTCCAGGAGCGTTCGCCACATCGCAAGAAATTCATCGCGCAGATCCGAGGCGAGGGTGATGCCGCGATCCGGCAAGTACCACTCGATCATCAAGCCCATCTCGACCAGCCAGGCGTCGATGTCGAAGACCGGGATGTCGTAGGTAAGCTGCGGCGTCAGCGGCAGCGCCTCCGGCAGTTTCTCCCGATGCAGGGCCGCCAGCATGTCGGTCGCGGCTTCGTAGCGCTCCGTGATCGGTGCCGGCGGATCGCCCTCGACGATGCCGTCCTTGCCGAAATCCTCGGTGATCAGGAATCCCAGATCGATGTCGGAGTGGCGGATCGCGGGTGCGGAGAAGCCGCGGTCGCGCAGTCCGTTGTCGATCGAGACGAACGGCTTGACGTCCTCGGCGAGATGGACGGCGGCGCTGTAGGACTTGCCGTCATAGATCGGCGGCCCGTCGGGGCGTCGCGGCGAGTTCATCAGGATGACGCTGCCATTGTCGTCGAACAGCCGGGCGTAGGAGCGGGTCGAGGCGTCGCCCGGCATGCGCTCGCGCCGCGCGTCGATGTAGCCGGCATTCTCGAGGAATTGGCGCAGCGCCTTCAGCCGCGTGACGACGGCGGCAGCCTTGCCGTGGCCGGTGATCTCGGCAGCGCGCGCGTTCGATCCCAGTGCCGGCCGGTGACTCAGCGCAATGTCGATGCGGTCCGGCGGCATGGCATCTGGTGCCCGCTCCGGCCATTCGATCAGCGCCACCGCGCCGTCAGGCAAAGGCGCCAGCCCGATCTCCTCGAGTTCGCTCGCGTCATTGATGCGATAGAGGTCGGCGTGAACAAGCGGGAACGCCGGCAGCTCGTAGCTTTGCGCCAGCGTAAACGTCGGGCTCGGCACTTCCAGCGTATCATCGGTGGCGAGATAGCGGATCAGCGCGCGGGCCGCCGCGGTCTTGCCGGCGCCGAGATCGCCGGAGAGCGCAATGACTTCGCCGGGGCCGATCAACAGCGCGAGATCGGCCATCAGATGCGCGGTCGCGGCCTCATTGGCGAGTGCGACCGAGAATGTGCTGGTGACAATCATTCGGCGGCGTTGCGATGCGCGTTCTGGTCGACCGGGAAGACGCAGGTCACGGTCGTGCCTCTGCCGACGGTCGAATCGACGCGGACCTTGCCACCATGCAGCTCGACGAAGGAGCGCACCAGCGACAGGCCGAGGCCGGCGCCGCGGTGCCGCGAGCCGTGGGAATGGCTCTCGAACCAGTTGAACACCTTGTCCTTGACCTCAGGCGCGATGCCTGGGCCGGTGTCGGTCACCGCGAACACGACACTGTGCTCGGCGCGTCGCGCAGAGATCGTGACCATCCCGTCATGCGGGGAGAAACCGACGGCGTTGGCGAGCAGGTTATAGAGCACCTGCACCACGCGTCGTTCATCGCCGATGAATTCGCCGATATTGGGCTCGATATCGACCTTGAGCGTGATGCGGTCGGTCGCGAGCCGGTCCTGGATGCCTTCGGCCGCGGCCTCGATCGTCTTGCCGATATCGACGGAGCCAAGCTCGAGCGTCATCGCGCCGGCATCGATGGTGGCGAGATCGAGGATGTTGTTGGTGAGCGCGAGCAATGCGTTGGTCGATTTGGTGACGTAGTCGAGATATTCGGCCTGCTTCGTATTGAGCGGTCCGGTCGCGGGATCAGACAGGAAATGCGCAAAGCCGATGATGGTGGTGAGCGGCGCGCGCAGTTCGTAGGACACGTGGTGGACGAAGTCGACCTTCATCTGGTCGGCCGCTTCCAGCGCCTCGTTGCGCTCGCGCAGCGCGCGTTCGACATTCTCGGTGTCGGTGATGTCCTGGAACGTCAGCATGGTCGCGCCGTCCGGCAGCGGCATGGTCATGCAATGCAGCACGCTGCCGTCCTTGCGCTCGAGCTTCAGCGCGACCTGGGCGCGGTTCTCGATCGCGGTGATCGCCTCGCGCAGCGCCCGCCAGACGATCGGATCGTCGAACAGCGGCCGGCACAGCGCTTCCACGGTCTCGATATGCGGCTGCTCGCGCAACGCGTCCGCCGGCAGCCTCCACATCTTCTCGAATACCGGGTTGAACAATTGCACGCGCCCGTTGCTGCCGAACACTGCGACCGCTTCGTTCAGATTGTCGAGGGTCTCGTGCTGGACCCGGATTAGGCCGTCGAAGCGACGCGCCAGATCGAGGCTTTCGGTGACGTTGTCGAAGAGATAGGTGACGCCGCCTTCGAGGTTCGGCGTGGTCACGACGCTGACCGCGCGGCCGTCGGGCAGGAACCAAGTGTAGCTCTCCGATTCGACCGCGCGATAGGCTTCGTGCAGCTTGGCCTTCCAGGCGCGGAAATCCGGCTGCTCCGGCAGTTTGCGGGCGGCGCGCAGCCGGTCGAGGACGCTGGAATCGTCCGGATTGCTATCGAGGAACGCCTGATCGAGGTCCCAGAGGCGGCGATAGGATTCGTTGTAGAAGGCAAGCCGGCGGTCGGCGTCGAACACGGCCACGCCGGAAGAGAGCTGGTCGAGGGTGCGGCGATGCGCTTCCGCCATCCGGGTGAGCGCGGCGCGAAGGGCGGCGACCTCGCTGGCGTCGATGGCGATGCCGGCGCTGCCGCCGGCAAGCTTCATCGCCTGGATGTCATAGATGCGCCGCTCGCCGCCGACCACGATCGGTAGTCGCGCGGCATAGGTCGAATATTCGTGCAGCGCCTTGGCCATCTCAACCCGCTGGTCGTTCTCCAGGAGTTCGAGATGGCGGTGGATCGCATCCGCGATGCTCGCGCCCTCGGTCGCCCGCAAATAGGCCGTGTTGGCATAGCGCAGGTCGTCCTGCGCATTCTTGGCCCAGATCGGCCAGGGTGCGGCGGCGGCGAAATCGCGCAGCAGCTCGGTCTCCTCCTGCAGCATCTTGTGGCGCAGATTGGCTTCGGCCAGCTCGCGACGCAAGCCGCCAAGCTCGCGCATCCGCACGATCGCCTGGCCGCCGATGGCGCGACCCATCGCCTCGATGGCGCGGCCGTTCGCGGTGGTGAGGTTCAGCAGAAAACCCTGGCCGGCCTCGCGCAGCGCGTCGACGGCGTGGTCCATCTGCAGCGCCGGTTCCGGCGGCAGCCAGGTTCCGAACGCCAGCACGCGCTGGGGCGAGTTCTGGGTCGCCTCCTGCGAGGTCAGCAATGCGATGTCACCGCTGATCTCGGGGCGGTTGTCGCCAGCCGCCCAGGAAATCAGGACCTGCGGCTCGGCAAACAGCAGCGCGCGCAGGCGATCGGATTGGGCCTGCAGATCAGCGATCTCGGCGCGCAGGCGCCCCTCGCTCCGGATGGCGCGAGCGCGTGTACGCATCAAGAGGATCGCGGCGACCACGGAAAAGCCGAGCAAGGCAACCGCGGCGGTGAAGAGCACGAATTCCTGGTGATCGAGGTCGAACCACGCCGAGATCACCGGCTCGAACAGCCAGTCGCCAGCGCGCGCCGATCCCGCGGGCAGCGCCAGCATGGCGGCGAGCCCAAGCAGGCCGTCGCGCGCCAGTGAGGTGCACGACAGCAGGGTTCGACGCATTGCGGCGACCACGCCCGACATAATTTGCCCCAGAACGCACGACTTCGGCCCGGCGTTAGACCCCCGCCGTGCACACGAATCGTAAGAGCATATCCTCAAGCTGACTCAGCGAGTAAGAGTCCAGATCGTGAACGCAAGACACGCTGTGAAAAATGCGGGGCTCAATTCGTGCGCCAGCGCAAATTTTATCCGTATTCGAATGGCTTATCGCTCGATCAAGTGCCGTAGCCCGGGTGAAGCGTTAGTGTAACCCGGGTCCGCTCGCGGATGTGGACGCGGATGTCCCGGGTTGCGCTGCGCTCCACCCGGGCTACGGGTCAACTATCTTCCCGTGGAGCCGAAGCCGCCGCCGCCTCGCTCGGTACTGGACAGCGCGGTCACCGGAACCAACTGCGCCTGCACGACCGGTGCGATCACCATCTGCGCGATGCGCTCGCCGCGTCGGATGGAAAACGGCGCCTCGCCGTGATTGATCAGGAGGACGTTGATCTCTCCCCGATAGTCGGCGTCGATCGTACCAGGCGAATTCAACACGGTCACGCCATGCTTGGCGGCAAGTCCGGAACGCGGCCGCACCTGCGCCTCGTAGCCCGGTGGCAGCGCGATCGTGAGCCCGGTCGGAACCATCGCGTATTTGCCTGATGCGAGCACCAGCGGCGCTTCTTCGGGCACTGCGGCCAACAGATCGAGCCCGGCGGCATCGGCGGTCTGGTAGGCCGGCAGCGGAAGACCTTCGGCATGCGGCAATTGCCTGACATCGACCTTGATCGTCGCACTCACGATTTTGTCTCCACGGCCTTCGCGATCCGGGCCACCAGTTCGGTCGCGACCTGTTCCTTGGTCATGACCGGCCAGGAATCGACGCTGATATCCTCGCCCCCACGCGTCAGCAGATGAACGGTGTTGCGGTCGCCACCCATCACGCCGGTGGCCGGTGAAACATCGTTGGCCACGATCCAGTCGCAGCCCTTGCGGGCGATCTTTGCCTTCGCATTCTCGATCAGATGCTCGGTCTCGGCGGCGAAGCCGATCACCAGCGGCGGGCGGTTGTCCTGCAGCTTGGCGATGGTGGCGAGGATGTCGGGGTTCTCGACCAGTTGCAGCGCCGGCACGCCGGCTGCGGTCTTCTTCAGCTTCTGCTCGCCTTCATTGGCGACCCGCCAGTCGGCGACCGCGGCGGCGAAGATCGCGACATCGACCGGCAGCGCCGCTTCCACCCGGTGCAGCATATCGCGCGCGGATTCCACAGAGATCACCGACACGCCCGCTGGATCGGCGAGATCGACCGGCCCGGAGACCAGGACGACCTCGGCGCCGGCATCGCGCGCGGCGGCGGCGATGGCAAAGCCCTGCTTGCCCGAGGAGCGGTTGGCGATATAGCGCACCGGATCGATCGCCTCATGTGTCGGCCCTGCGGTGATCAGCACGCGCTTGCCCTGAAGCGGGCGCGGATGCGGCGGGCGAAGGATGTGTTCGGCGGCGGCGGCGATTTCGGTCGGCTCGGCCATCCGCCCGACGCCAGCTTCGCCCGCTTCCGCCATCTCGCCGGCATTGGGGCCGACGGTCAGGATGCCGTCGCGGCGGAGCTGCAGCACATTGCGGCGGGTGGCGGCGTTGTTCCACATCAGCGGATTCATCGCCGGGGCCAGCAGGATCGGGCGGTTGGCGGCGAGCAGGATGGCGGAGGCGAGATCGTCGGCATGGCCATGCGTCATCTTGGCCATCAGATCCGCGGTCGCTGGCGCCACCACGATCAGGTCGCACTCGCGCGCCAGGCGGATGTGGCCGGCATCGAATTCGCTCTCGGGATCGAACAGGTCGGTATAGACGCGCTCATGCGACAGGGCGCTGGCCGCAAGCGGCGTGACGAATTGCTGCGCCGCCTTGGTCAGCACACAGCGGACCTGAATATGGCGCTCCTTGAGCCGTCGAATCAGGTCCAGCGCCTTGTAGGCGGCGATGCCGCCGCCGATGATCAGGGTGACCCGGGCGAGGCCATTGACCGATGCCACGGCGGCCTGCGGGCGCGACGCGGGAGCTGCGGGCGGGACCTCGGAGGGCTGCCCCGCAACCACCTCGCCCAAGATGACCCGTACCTCATCCTCGACCGAGCGCCCGTTACGGGCGGCGCGCAGGCGCAGTTCGTCTCGGACGGCGTCATCGAGCTTGCGAATAGTCAGATTGGCCATGGCCGCACCATCGATTTGACAGCAATGCTAGCAGCGTCCGCTATCATTGCAATCAAAGATTCCGGACCGCAATCAGGATTCCGATGAAAGTGGCCGCGATGATCCAGAGCGCGACGGTCCGCCAGCGGTTCTTGCGGCCCTCGGTCTGTCCCATCGCCGCGATCGTCTGCGGGGACAGCGTGACGCCCTCGCGCGTCATCTTCTCCAGACTACCCAGCACCGCCACTGCGCGCGAGGCGATGTCGGGCAGATGCGCCAGCACGCGGGCGAGTTCGCCGGCCCCTGACATCGCGCCCTGGATGCGCCCGACCGGTCCGAGATTGCGCTCGATCCATTCGCGCACCACGGGATCGGCGATCTTCCAGATGTCGAGCTTGGGGTCGAAGCCGCGCGCCACGCCTTCGACCACCACCATGGTCTTCTGCAGCAGGATCAATTCGGGGCGCGTCTGCATGTCGAATAGGCCGGTGACCTCGAGCAACAGCGTCAACAGCCGCGCCATCGAGATTTCCTCGGCGGTGCGGTTGTGGATCGGCTCGCCGATGGCGCGGATGGCTTGCGCGAAATTCTCCACCGAGTGATGCCCGGGCACGTAGCCGGCCTCGAAATGCACCTCGGCGACGCGGCGATAGTCGCGGGTGATGAAGCCGAGCAGGATCTCGGCGAGGAAGCGCCGCTCCTTCTGCTCGAGCCGGCCCATGATGCCGAAATCGACCGCCACCAGCCGGCCGGTATCATCGAGGAACAGATTGCCGGGATGCATGTCGGCGTGGAAGAAGCCGTCGCGCAGCGCGTGGCGCAGGAAACTCTGGATCACCTTGCGGCCGAGATCGGGCAGGTCGACCTCGGCTTGCTCCAGCCTGATACGGTCGTTCAGCGGAATGCCGTCGATCCATTCCATCGTCAGCACGTTATGGGTGGTGCGGTCCCAGTCCACCGCCGGCACGCGGAAATCCGGATCGTCGTTCGTGTTTTCCGCCATCTCGGAGAGGGCGGCGGCCTCCAGCCGCAGGTCCATCTCCATCGCGACCGAGCGCGACATCGTGTTGATGACCTCGACCAGCCGCAATCGCCGCGCTTCGGCCGAATGCGCTTCCGCCTTGTGTGCGACGAAGAAGAAATCGGAGAGGTCGCGGCGGAAGCGGGAGGCGACGTTCGGCCGCAACACCTTCACGGCCACCTGCCGGCGCACGCCATTACGCTCGATCTCGCCGCGGTGCACCTGCGCGATCGAGGCGGCGGCGACCGGGGGCCCGAGGCTCGCGAAAGCCTGCGCCAACGGGCGTTCCAGCGATTGCGCGATCACGGCTTCCGCTTCGGTCTGGGAGAATGGCGGCAGCCGGTCCTGCAGGCTCTCCAGATCCTTGGCCATCACCACGCCGACCACGTCGGGTCTTGTGGCAAGGAACTGGCCGAGCTTGAGATAGGCCGGCCCAAGCCGCGTCAGCGCGCGCGACAGCCTGGGTCCGGACTTGGCGCCGGGCCGTTCGATCAGGCGGGCCAGCCGCAGCAGAAGCTGCCCCGGTGGCGGCACAAGGGCCGGATCGACGACGCCGAACACGCCCTCGCGTGCGAAGACGTAGGCGGCGCGGGCGAGGCGCGCGATGTGTGTAGTTGCAGAGATCACAAACGCCAGCCCGAATGCAGCGCCACGATGCCGCCCGAGAGGATTTCCCATTTCACCCGCGCAAAGCCGGCGGCAGTGATCATCTCGGCAAAGGCGCTGGGCCGTGGAAACTTGCGGATCGATTCGACGAGATACTGATAGGACTCGGCGTCGCCGGTCACGGCGCGGCCGAGCGGCGGGATCACCCTGAACGAGAACAGGTCATAAAGCCGGTCGAGGCCGGGCACGTCGACGGTGGAAAATTCAAGACAGAGGAATCGGCTGCCGGGCCGCAGCACGCGATAGGCCTCGCGCAGCGCGATATCGATCCGCGGCACGTTGCGGATGCCGAATGCGATCGTGTAGGCGTCGAACGAACGGTCCGGAAAGCTCAACGTCTCGGCATTGCCGGCGACGAAGGAGACCCGGTCATCGAGATGCTGGGCGCGGGCGCGGTTGCGGCCAACCTCGAGCATGTCGGCATTGATGTCGCAGACAGTAGCGCGGAAACCGGGACCACCCGCCTTCGCCGCGCGGAACGCGATATCGCCGGTGCCGCCCGCGACGTCGAGCAGCGCGAACGGCGCCTCGCTCTTCGGCGGATTGAGCTGGGTGATCATGATGTCCTTCCAGACCCGGTGCAGGCCGATCGACATCAGATCGTTCATCAAGTCATAACGCGACGCTACGCTGTGGAACACCTCGTTCACCAGCGTCTGCTTCTCGCCCAGGGGAACGTCCCTGTAGCCGAAATGGGTGGTTTGGTCCCGCCGATCCATCAACGCACTACCTTAAGGAGCGACCATAGCGCGCCCGCCGCAATGGCGCTATCACGTCAGCACCGCCGCGCACAATCCACCAAACTGGTTGCGGTCTGGCGGATTGTTCGCAAATTGTTAATTTGGCGCGCGGTCGGGCGCAAAACCCCTTACACTTTTTGCCGATCGTGCCCCGTGTGAATGACATTTCCATGCCCGAACTCCCCGAAGTCGAGACCGTCCGCCGCGGCTTGCAGCCGTCCATGGAGGGCGCGAAAATCCTGAAGGCGGAAGCCCGCCGCAAGGACCTGCGGTTTCCCTTTCAGAAAGATTTTGTCGCACGGCTGGAGGGACAGACCGTCCAAGGTCTCGGCCGCCGCGCGAAATATCTGATGGCGGACCTGACCTCGGGCGACGTGCTCTTGATGCATCTGGGCATGTCCGGCTCGTTCCGCGTGCTCAAGGACGACGACAAGATCGCGCCGGGTCATTTTCATTATGAGCGGAATCAGGACCGCGCACACGATCATGTGATCTTCCACATGTCGTCGGGGGCCGCGATCATCTTCAACGATCCGCGCCGCTTCGGCTACATGAAGGTGATCGCGCGCAACGCAATCGAGGACGAGCCGCTGTTGAAGGGCCTCGGCCCCGAGCCGCTCGGCAATGAATTCGATGCCGCGATGCTGGCGCACTCCTGCGCCAACAAGAAGACCAGCCTGAAGGCGGCGCTGCTCGACCAGCGCGTGGTCGCAGGACTCGGCAATATCTATGTCTGCGAAGCGCTGTTTCGCTCGCACCTGTCGCCGCGGCGGCTGGCGGCGACGCTTGCCACGAAGGCCGGACAACGCAAGGGCGTTGCCGGGGGGGAGCCGACGGAGCATGCCAAACGATTGGTCACTGCGATCCACGATGTGCTGAACCAGGCGATCAAGGCCGGCGGCTCATCGTTGCGCGATCATCGCCAGACCAATGGCGAGCTCGGCTATTTCCAGCATTCGTTTCAGGTCTATGATCGCGAAGGCGAGAAGTGCCCGACTCCAGGCTGCGGCGGCACCGTGAAACGCTTCACCCAGAACGGCCGTTCGACCTTCTGGTGCCCGAAATGCCAGAAATAACCAACAACAAGGGGAGCGACGTCATGAGCGACAATTGGCGCGATCGCGCGGCGACAAGTTTCGAATGCGAGAAGCAACCAGCCATCTCCAGCCGCGGCATGGTGGTCAGCAATCATCCGCTGGCCTCAAGCGCGGGCGCCGAGATGCTGGCCGCTGGCGGCAATGCCATCGATGCGGCGATCGCGACATTGTTCACGCTGACTGTGGTCGAGCCGATGATGGTCGGCATCATCGGCGGCGGCATGGCGCATATCCGCCTCGCCGACGGCACGCACCGCTTCATCGACGGCCAGAGCACCGTGCCGCTCGCGGTCCGGCCCGACACTTACAGTTCGAAGCCGGGTTCGGCGCACGATGTGTTCGACACCCTCGGCGATGAGAATTGCGTGGGCCCGAAGGCGGTTGCAGTGCCGGGTTCGCTGATGGCCTGGTGCGAGACGCTGCGGCGGTTCGGCACCATGAGCCTTGCCGATGTCATGCAGCCCGCGATCAAGCATGCCGCCCGCGGCTATGCCGTGACGCCTTACCTGCACGAATGCATCCGCGAGAGCGCTGCTGACATGCTGAAGGACAAGCCGATTTCGGCGATCTACCTTCCGAACGGCGAACCGCTGAAGATCGGCGAACGCGTGGTGCAGGCCGAATACGCGGAGACCCTGCGGTATATCGCCGAGCATGGTGAAGCCGCGTTCTATCAGGGCTCGCTCGGCGATATCCTTGTCGATTACATGGAGAAGAACGGCGGATATATTCGCCGCGCCGATCTCGCAGCCTACAAGACCGTCGAGCGCCAGCCGATCCGCGCCGATTATCGCGGCTGGGCCATCCTGGGACCACCGCCGCCGGCGGCATCGGGCGTGCATATCGCGGAGATGCTGAATATCCTCGAAGGCTACGACATCGCGAGCCTCGGTTTCGGCACCGCCGAGACGATCCACTATCTCGCCGAAGTGCTGAAGATCGCCTTTGCCGACCGTGCAGCGGCGAGCGGCGATCCCGCCTATGTCAACGTGCCCGTCGAGCGGCTGACGTCGAAAGCCTATGCCGAGGAGCGCCGCCGTGCGATCGATCCCAATCGGGCGCAGGCCTGGGGTGCGGGCGTTGCGCAGCTCGAAGGTGCGCATACCACGCATCTGACCGCGGCGGATGCGTTCGGCAACGTGGTCGCGACCACCCAGACCATCAACAATCTGTTCGGCGCGAAGATCCTGATCCCGGGCTTAGGTGCCATCGCGAACAATTACATGCATCTGTTCGATCCGCGTCCCGGCCACGCGCTGTCGCTGGCAGCGGGCAAGCGCGTCACCACTTCGATGTCGCCGATGATGGCTTTGCGCGACGGCAAGCTGAAGTATGCGCTGGGCCTGCCCGGGGGAAAACGCATCTTCCCCAGCGCCATGCAGGCGCTGATCAACCTGATCGACCACGGCATGAGCCTGCAGGAAGCGGTCGAGGCGCCGCGGGTGTGGACCGAGGGCAATGCGCTCGAAGTCGAGCTCGCCGTTCCCGAGAGCGTGCGCGAGAAACTCACGAGTCTGGGTCACACGGTTGCGCCGGTATCCTCCGTCGCCGGCGGCATGAACGCGATCCAGTTTGAAGAGGATGGTTGCATGCAAGGCGCCGCCTGCTGGCGCGCCGACGGCACGCCGGTCGGGATCGCCGGCGGGCTGGCGCGTGCGGGCGTGAGGTTCAGGCTGGTATGAAGGCGCTCGGTCCGCTCCCTCGCCCCGCTCTTGCGGGGAGAGGGTTGGGGTGAGGGGCTCGCGCCGCAAATACGGTGAGAGATGAGTTCGCGGAGGCAGCCCCTCACCCGGATTGCATCTTGCGATGCAATCCGGCCTCTCCCCGCGCGCGGGGAGAGGCGAAGAGCAAGTGTCACTTCCGCACGCAGATCACGCGCACCACGGCGGCTTTTGCGTCGGACGATGTGCCATTCGCAGTCACGCCATGCGCTTTCAGGAAGTCGCGCACCGTCTCGGCCGGCGCCAGCATCGCCTGCGAGGCAGGTGCCGCGTTCGCGGGGCCGGCGACGACCACCGGCTTCAGCAGCGCGAGTCCGGCGAACTTGCCGTCGGTATCGAGCGCCGCGGCGCCGGAGAAGCCGATCGCGGGCGCCGGTGTCAGCGTGACGTCGCTGCCGATAGGCGTGGCTGTCGCCTTGGCGCTGCTCACGGCGTTGCCGCCGCCCTGGTTCTGCGGATCGGCGATGCCGGTGAGGTCGAGCGCCGGCTTGGCGCCAGTGGCGCCGACATTCAGCGGCTTCAATCCGCGCGCGCCATAGATGTGCAGCAGCGCGAGATCGTGCTCCTTGTCCTCGGCGATCCGGTCGGCATTGCCGTGGCCGCCGATCGTGATCGCGATGCATTCGTCGGTGACCAGCCGGTCGGTGACGATCGCGCCGTCATCGCTGACGATTACGCCGGTGCCGTATTCCACGGTTTTGCGCGGCGGGGGACCGGCAACCTGCGGACCGGTCGGAAACGCGTTGAAGGCGCTCGACATCGCGATCACCACCGGCTCGACGGTATTTTCAGTCGCCTGGTCGTAGAGGATGGTGAGGATGCGGACTTCGTCGCCCTTGAACATGCCGCGGATGTAGAATTTCTTCAGCCCCTGCAGGCCCGAGAGCACGAAGAAGTCCGGCTTGACGACGGTGTAGTCGACGGTCCGTCCCGGCTCCTTCTTCTCGCGTTCGGCAAGTTTTGCGGTGGTCGGGTTCGCCTCTTTGCGGCGCGCCAGCACGACCTGGACGGTCCCCGTCGGCGAGGTCCATTTGGCGCCGTCGACGCCGCTTGCGAGTTGCGGAACCAGTTTGCTGGGAATGCCGAGCCGCGCTCCGGTGCCGGGCTCGGTGACGATCCGCCATCCGACGCTCTCCTGCTTGCGCCGCGCGGTTTCGGCCAGCACGCCGCGCTCCTGCGGGTTCAGCACGCCGGTGGGCTTGCCGCCGCGCGATTTCTGGAATTCCTTGATCGCATTGACCATGCGCTCGCTGACATCGCCGGTGATCGCGCCATTATACTGGCCGACCCAGGCGAGATCGGATTGCAGCGCGAGCCGCTCGGCCTGCGTCATCCCGTTGGCCGTCTCCTCGGGCTTCTGCAGCGCGGGGCGGACCGGCACGGTCGCGACCGTCTTTGGCTTGGCGCCCGCGGTCGCTGGCGGCGTCGTCTGCGCCTGCGCGGTGCCCATTGTCACGACTATCAATGTTGCCGAAAGCATCGATCTCATGACAAATCCGGGAGGTTATTGCGCGGTGGGCCGATTATGCACATCTGCTTGGTCGACAACAACCGCACCTGGGTTCACGACTCCGACCTCATCCTGAGGAGGCCGCGAAGCGGCCGTCTCGAAGGATGGCCACGGGCGAGACTGGGGCCTCATGGTTCGAGACGCGCTGCGCGCTCCTCACCATGAGGGTCGGGCAGGGACCGCGAGGAAGGACAAAGTCGACAATGCTGACTGCTGACGAACTCGAACGCTACGCCCGTCACATCGTGCTGCGCGAAGTCGGCGGCCCCGGGCAGGCGGCGCTGAAGGAGGCTTCGGTGCTGGTGATCGGCGCCGGCGGCCTTGGTGCGCCGGCGCTGATGTATCTGGCGGCGGCCGGCGTCGGCACGCTCGGGGTCGTCGATGACGATATCGTGTCGCTCTCCAATCTGCAGCGCCAGGTCATCCATGCGACGCCGGACATCGGCAAACGCAAGGTGGACAGCGCCGCGGAGCAGATCCATGCGCTCAACCCGCATGTCAATTTCGAGGCGCATGCGGTGCGGCTCGACGCTGATAACGTGATGGCGCTGATCGGCGGCTATGATCTGGTGCTCGATGGCTCCGATAATTTCGAGACGCGCTATCTCGTCTCCGATGCCTGCTTCCTCGCCGGCAAGACGCTGATCACGGCCGCGCTCGGCGTGTTCGACGGCTCGCTGACCACGATCCGCGCGCATGAGAAGAACGCTGCCGGCGAGTTCAACCCGACCTATCGCTGCCTGTTCCCGGAGCCGCCGCCGCCCGGCACGGTGCCGGCCTGCGCGGAAGCCGGCGTGATGGGCGCGCTCGCCGGTATCCTGGGCTCGATGATGGCGCTGGAGGCGATCCGCGAAATCGTCGGCTTCGGCGAGGGCCTGGTCGGGCGCCTGTTGATGGTGGATGCGCGCGCGATGCGCTTCGAGACCCTGCGTTACGCGCGCGATCCGGCCAATCCGCTCAACGGTGACAACCCCGTCATCACCGATCTGAGCGCGCATCGCACTTGATTGCGGTCGTTACGTTGTGGCCGGCTTCTCGCTGTCCAGATGTGCCATCTGCTCGGCGGCATAGCGCGTGCCCGAGGCGACATCCGGCGGGAAGGCTTTTGCCAGCGCCGCAAGGTGAGCCTGAGTCAGCGTGACCTTGATCGCGCCAAGTGCTTCGGTGAGACGGTTGCGGGTGCGGGCGCCGACCAGCGGCACGATCTCCTTGCCCTGCGCCGCCACCCAGGCGATTGCGACCTGTGCCGGCGTTGCGCCGATCTCGCTGGCGATCGCGCGCAACGACTCCACGAGCGCGAGATTGGCGTCGAGGTTCGCGCCCTGGAAGCGCGGCGTCATCAGCCGGTAGTCCTTGCCAACCTTGCCGCTGTCCTTCGTCCAGTGGCCGCTGATCAGGCCGCGGGACAGCACGCCATAGGCGGTGATGCCGATGCCGAGCTCGCGGCAGGTCTTGAGGATGTCGCGCTCGATGCCGCGTGCGATCAGCGAATATTCGATCTGGAGATCGACGATCGGGTGCACGGCATGCGCCCGTCGGATCGTGTCGGAGCCGACTTCGGACAGGCCGATATGCCTGATGTAGCCGGCATTCACCATCTCGGCGATGCCGCCGATCGTCTCTTCGATGGGAACGTTGGGATCGAGACGCGCGGGTCGGTAGATGTCGATGTAGTCGGTGCCGAGCCGTTGCAGCGAATAGGCAAGAAAATTCTTGATCGCGGCGGGGCGGCAATCCATCCCTGCGAATTCGCCGCCGGGACCGCGCAACGCACCGAACTTCACGCTGATCTGCGCCTTGTCGCGCGGGCGATCCTTCAGCGCTTCGCGGACCAGCATTTCATTGTGGCCCATGGCGTAGAAGTCGCCGGTGTCGAGCAGCGTGATTCCGGCATCGAGTGCTGCATGGATCGTGGCGATGCTCTCGCCGCGATCGACCGGTCCATAGACCTCCGACATGCCCATGCAGCCGAGACCAAGGGCCGAAACGGTGGGGCCGGTTGAACCGAGTTTGCGTTGTTCCATGTTGGCTCTCCTCGAAAAGGCGGCTGCTTGCGCCGCGTGACGAGGGCGGATATGCGTGCTTTCCATTACGCTGATAAGCTGGACAATCCCGAATAGCTTGTTCAGTATATCGAACAATGCAGGATTTCGATCTTCGCGACCTTAAAGCCTTCCTCGCCGTGGCCCGCACGCAGAATTTTCGGCGCGCGGCGCTGGAGCAGCGCGTCTCGGTCTCCAGCCTCAGCCAGCGGCTGCGCGACATGGAGGAGCGGCTCGGCGTGCGCCTGATGAACCGCACCACGCGCAGCGTGGCGCTGACCGAAGCCGGCGAACTGTTGCTTGCGCGCGTGGGCCCTGCGATGCGCGATGTCGGCGCGGCGCTCGATCAGGTGCGCGGCTTACGCGGCGTGCCGTCAGGTCGCCTGCGCATCAATGCGCCACCGCCGGCCATCGACCTGGTGCTGGCGCCGATGGTGGCGCCGTTCCTGGCAAAATATCCGCAAGTCGATCTGGAGATCATCGCCGAGAGCGCGTTCGTCGACATCGTCGCGGAAGGGTTCGATGCCGGCGTGCGCTATGGCGAGCATCTCGCGCAGGACATGATCGCGGTATCGCTTGGGCCGCCGCAACGCTACGCAGTCGTGGCCTCGCGCGACTATGTCGCGCAGCACGGCCGGCCGACGCAGCCAAAGGACCTGCTCGACCATCCCTGTATCCGCACCCGCTTCGGCAGCGGCGCAATGTACGATTGGGAGTTCGAAAAAGCAGGACGCTTGGTCAAGGTGTCGCCGCCGGCCAAGCTGATCGCAACCTATCTCGGCCTTGCGTTGCGGGCCGTCCATGACGGTGTCGGTTATTGGGCGACGTTCGAGGGATACGTGCGCTATGGCGTCAAATCCGGCGCGCTGGTCAGCGTGCTCGACGATTGGTGCGCGCCGTTCCCGGGTCCGTTCCTCTATTATCCGAGCCGCCGCCAACCGCCGCCGGCACTCGCCGCCTTCGTGGCGTTCGTTGCCGACTGGCGCAAGCGAGAGCGGAGGAAAAAAAGCTCGTAGCCCGGATGGAGCGAAGCGCAATCCGGGGCCACTTTGTCCCCGGAAAGTGAAGTGCACCCTTATCGTGAGACACGATAATCAGGGACAGGAGCCCGCCGCTTGAGGCGGCAGGGCGGGTTGAT